>NZ_POYH01000071.1:18569-24944 GCF_002899995.1 Acinetobacter sp. AKBS16
GTTTGATTGAATGCGGAGTGGATATTTTCCTGCATGCTGATATGAAAAAAATCCGTGAGAAATCTTTGAAATTAACTGATTTATTTATTCAATTGGTACATCAAGAATGTTCTGAATTTGGATTTGAGTTAATTACGCCTTTAGATCATAAGCATCGTGGTAGCCATGTTAGTTATCGTCATGAATTCGGTTATGAAATTATTCAGGCACTTATTGCACGCGGTGTGATTGGTGATTATCGGGAACCTGCAGTCTTGAGATTTGGTATTACACCTTTGTATCTGGGCTTTGAAGATATTTGGAATGCAGTACAGCACTTAAAAGAAACCATGCTGAATAGTGAATGGAAAAACAAAAAGTATTTAGTTCGCGGTGAAGTGACCTGATTTTAAGGAATCAAAATAAAACAAATGGCTAGGAGGGCCTATGAGTAGTTTTGATGAAATACAAAATAGAGAAGCTGGGCTGCATAAAAAGTTATCTGCAAAACAGATGGGGATGATTGCCATTGGTGGAGCAATTGGAACCGGATTGTTTATGGGAAGCAAATTTGCAATTAGCTTTGCAGGTCCCGCAGTCATAGTCAGCTATGCGATTGGTGGTTTAATTGCTTTTGCGCTTATGGCTTGTTTGGCTGAAATGACAGTTCAGCATCCTACTTCGGGCTCATTTGGTGCATATGCAGAACATTATATAAGTCCACTTGCCGGCTTCTTAGTTCGCTACTGTTACTGGGCTTGTATTGTACTGGCGGTAGGTACAGAGATTACCGCCGTTGCTGATTATATGAAGCTCTGGTTCCCGAATGTAGGCTCTTGGGTCTGGATTGGATTTTTTTCACTGACCTTACTTGTTGTAAATGCCTATAGTGTTAAAGCTTTTGGACTAGTGGAATACTGGTTTTCCACAATTAAAGTTTTTGCCATTATCGTGTTTATTCTTTTGTCTATTGGTATCTTGACGCAAAGCAATCAGGGAATGACGCAAGTTGTAACTCATTTATCAGGACATGGGGGCTTTTTTCCAAATGGTTTTAGTGGGGTCTGGATTGGTGTCATTATTTCAATATTTAGTTATTTAAGTATAGAAATGATTGCTGTCGCGGCTGGCGAAGCTAAAGACCCGGAAAAGGCAGTTAAAAAAGCATTCAAAAGCACAGCACTTCGACTCATTTTGTTTTATTTATTGTCCTTATTCCTAATCGTTACTTTGGTGCCGTGGACTGTTTTGATTGGAGCAGATGCAACAAGCCCTTTTGTTATGGTCATGAAGATTGTCGGTATCCCGTATGCGGATAGCATTTTAAACTTTATTGTAATTGTAGCTGCCTTATCAGCCATGAATAGCATGCTTTATATTTCAACTCGTATGCTGTTTAGCTTGTCACGTGCAGGTGATGCCCCAAAAGTCTTTGGTCGAATTAGTAGTAATGGTGTACCGGTAAATGCGCTGTTGTTATCTGCGGTAGGGATTGGTATTGCTAGTATTGTTTATACGATTAATCCAGCTTCTGCATTTCCAATTATGATTGCACTATCCATGTTTGGTGCGTTGTTCACGTGGGGAAGTATATTTGTGACTCATATGTTTTTTAGAAGACATATGGTTCAGCAAAATATACAACTAAAATTTAAAATTCCTGCTAGTCGATTTATCTCTTTGTTTGGGTTTATTGCGATTTTAAGCATTACAGTGACTACCTGGTTTACCAATGAATTTAAGTCTACTTTACAATTTGGCGTACCTTTAGTTCTGGTTCTTATATTTTTCTATTATTTGAAACGTTCTACCGTAAAGTTAAATCTCAACTCTAGTGAAGAAACATTGAAGTGATTGGTATATGAGAAGGTATGACAATGCTACAACGGTAGAGAATGAAGGTGAAATACTAGCAGGCTTCCAATACAGAAGCTTGCTGAGTTATCGGGCCTATGATCATATAAAAGATATAAAGTATGGTTCGAAGAACCGATCAACGCTGGATTTTTTTCCTTTAGAACATGCCAATAAAACCGTAATTTTTATACATGGGGGATATTGGCAGTGGTGTGATAAATCGGACTTTGCCTTTATAGCGCCGTATATATTAGCAAAAGGAGCGCAGTGTGTACTTTTAGAATATGACTTGGCTCCTCAAAGTCATATTTCACAAATCGTTGCTCAAACTCAACAAGCGCTCGATTTTATCGCTGAACAAAATTGGAAAACAGACGAAGTAGTATTGGTCGGCCATTCAGCAGGTGCTCATCTTGGTGCTTTATGTTTAAACCATCCGTTATTATCCAAGGCAACTTTATTAAGTGGGATTTATGATTTATTACCTATACAAGAGACTCATTTAAATCACGCTTTAAACTTATCGCAAGAGGATATTTTGAAATATAGTCCTATTCATCAGCAGGAACAGATCAATATTCCTTGTACGATTTTGTGTGGTGGGTTAGAACTTAGTGAATTAAAATGGCAAAGTCAAAATTATTTTGAGTATCGACTTAGTCAAGGTGACGATATGATTTCTTTTGAAATTATTCCTGAGATTAACCATTACTCTATTTTAGAGCACTATTTTAAATTTATATTTAAGTGAGAAACTAAGTTTGAGTTAGCCTTGGTAAACATAGAGTAAGTTGATTTAAATATTATAGAAGCAATAGGTGGTAGGAAAATCATGAAAAGTTATCTTATTTATAATATTAAGTTCAGCTAATAAAATATTTCAGTACAAGAGCAATCAGTATGATAAATAACCAAGTTAAACAACATATAAATTGATATATTGTTATATTAAATTTAAATAAATATATTGATTTTTGCTTAATCAACAAGAAAATGTAGAGCGCGTCACACTTCTTTGAGTTTTTTGCTGCTGTATACTATTTTAAGTTGACCTAAACTAATATCTCGATTAGATTAAAAAGATAGTGTTTTCTCTCTAATCGACAAACTGTTTAGCTGTTGCTTAGATGAGTTTATAGTCCGTAGCTTCCCAAGATGCGGACTTTTTTATTTTTGTACAATTCGTTAATGGTACAAAGATTCGCGCATTAAAAAGACAGTTAATAGTAAATTCGGTTCAATTCAAGTGAAAAACTTAAAGAAGTATTGTAAATATATCTTTAAAGGTATATATTTATATATGCATATACTGCGTCTGTAAAGTTGTTTGTTTTTTAATACCCACATATTTTTAAGATATGTGGGTATTTTTTATTAAAAATATTTTTAAACTGGCTAAGTTTTATATAAAGGGTTTATTTTAGTTAGATAAGAAAATTCAAATAATTTGTTTTGTCTAATTTATTACTAATAAGCTTGATTAATAAAAAAATAGGGAATATATATTTATACATTTATTATACATATTAATCACAGTTAAAGAAATTGTTAATTTTTTATAGTTGTATGGACTTTTATATTTTGAAATAATTGTCTATAACCTGTTAATTATCATATTGTTATGGATATTTTGAAGTTTTTAAGAAGTTTTAATACTGTTGGTACTTACTTAGCAATGGCTACTATAGTTCTTATCATAATGGTTATATTCTTTTATATTATTGAACCCAAATAGAGTGATATTTTAATTATAAAAAAATAAAATATTTAAATTATAAGTAGATGGATGTCACATTTTTCTATAAAAAAGTGGATTGATATTGTTTAACCTAAAAAATTATGAAAATATGGTTGGGGTTTAAAAGCAGATAAAACTCCTCAAAGTTCTCATCTAAAGTTTTAATCCTGAAGTAAAAAGTTATTAATTATCATAAAAATACCTGAAATATAATATATGGAGATAGTCATGAATATTCGCCAAGTGTCTGCTATTTGTCTTTCAATAGCAGCTACTCATTTTGTGTATGCCGCTTCAAATGTTGCAAATCCTGTAAATGATTCTTCCCAAGCAAAAGGAATTATTAAAAATCAATATATTGTTATATTAAATAAGGATGCAGGTCCTTCTAAAGATTTCGCACAAAATATTGCTAAACAACATGCTGGTAAAGTTTTACAAAGCTACGATACTGTTCTTAAAGGTTTTGCAATTTATTTACCTGATACAGCAGGGGCAGCCTTTATTGAAGCGATGAAAAAGAACCCTCATGTTCTTTCAGTAGAAAGCGATACAATAGTAAATATTGATGCAACTACTCAAAGTAATCCAGATTGGGGACTAGATCGTATAGACCAGAAAGCTTTACCATTAAATTCGACTTATTCTTATTTACAGACCGGTTCAGGTACTACGGCTTATATCGTGGATACTGGTATATTATCTAGCCACCAAGAGTTTTCAGGACGTGTGTTAAGCGGTTATACCGCAATATCTGATGGCAATGGTACAACCGACTGTAATGGACATGGGACCCATGTTGCTGGAACAGTAGGTGGTACGACCTATGGTGTTGCCAAAAGTGTCAATTTAGTTCCTATCCGGATTTTGGGGTGTGATGGGTCAGGAGCCTCAAGTAATGTTATTGCTGGTTTAGACTGGATATTAAAAAATGGTAAAAAACCTGCAGTTGTAAATATGTCTTTAGGGGGGGCGACAAGTTCTTCTTTAGATAGTGCAGTGGAAAATTTATATAATAATGGTTATGTCATGGTCGTAGCCGCTGGCAATTCAAATACAGATGCATGTACATCTTCTCCAGCAAGAGTAAGTAAGGCCATTACAGTGGCTGCGACAGATAATACCGATACTCGGGCAAGCTATTCTAATTATGGAAGCTGTGTTGATATTTTTGCACCTGGAAGTCAGATTAACTCTTCTTGGATTGGAAGTAATACAGCTACCAAGATATTAAACGGTACTTCAATGGCAACCCCGCATGTTGCTGGTGTAGTTGCTGAAATGCTTCAAAGTACACCTACGGCTTCACCTCAAACGATCTCTACCAATCTTTTAAATCAAGCGAGCAGTAACGTAGTAAAAAACCCTTCAGGTAGCCCAAACCGCTTGTTATATAAATCTCCTTAATAAAAATATAATTCTCTATGATTGAAAAGGTCCCGAAGGACCTTTTTTTAAATTTTTGCATGTGTACCATACTTGTCAATCATGATTGAACTGGCTTCATTTAAACCACGTACAGTAACTTGTATGCCATTCTTTTGGAACTTTTCTACTGCTGAATCAAGCATTGCAACCGAAGTGACATCCCAAATATGTGAATGAGTCAGATCAATAATGACTTCTTTTACTTCTTCTTTAAAGTTAAAGCCCTGCATGAATCTATCTGAAGAACTAAAAAAGATTTGTCCTCTTAAATCATATAAACGGGCGTTGCCTTCTAATGAACTTATTACCTGTATATCATTTTCAAGTTTATTGGCTAAGAAAAGCGCGGAGAGTAGTACACCCGTCAATACGCCTAATGCTAGATTGTGAGTAGCTACGACTACAACAACCGTTGCAATCATAACGGTATTGCTACTTTTAGGATTAGTTTTAAATTGGGTAAGTGAACGCCACTCAAAAGTACTTATTGATACCATAATCATGACAGCAACAAGCGCAGCCATGGGGATAAATTTTAACCAATCACTTAAAAATACTACTAAAATCAGCAAGAATATGCCTGCGCATAAAGTAGATAAGCGTGTGCGACCACCTGATTTAACATTAATCATTGATTGTCCAATCATGGCACATCCAGCCATCCCACCCATAAAACCAGAGGCAATATTGGCAATACCTTGACCTTTACATTCCTTAAATTTATTACTCGGGCTGTCTGTCATTTCATCAACAATTGTGGCTGTCATCATCGACTCAAGTAAGCCAACTGCAGCTAACGCCAATGAATAAGGAAGAATGATAAGAAGTGTATCTAAATTAAGAGGAATATCCGGAATTAAAAAAATAGGTAGAGTATTTGGTAGTGCTCCCATATCGCCAACTGTTCGCACATCGAGGCCCAAAAAGATAGCAAGTAATGTGACTATAACAATACATATAAGGGGAGATGGAAAAATTTTTCCAAGCTTTGGTACATAAGGGAATAGATAAATAATTGCTAAACCAATAGCGACTAATAGATAGACGTACCAACTTACATTGACTAGTTCTGGAAGCTGGGCCATAAAAATGAGTATGGCGAGAGCATTTACAAAACCAATCACAACCGATTTAGAGACAAAGCGCATGAGCTTAGCAAGCTTAAGATATCCTACTATAATTTGTATGACGCCCGTCAAAATAGTAGCTGCGAATAAATACTGAAGACCATGTTCTTTCACTAGGGTCGTCATGACTAAGGCCATAGCGCCCGTTGCTGCCGAAATCATGGCAGGACGGCCACCTACAAAAGAAATAATAACCGCAATACAAAAAGACGCATATAAACCGATTTGGGGATCTACACCTGCAAT
>NZ_POYH01000072.1:0-551 GCF_002899995.1 Acinetobacter sp. AKBS16
TGTCTTTATTTTTGCGGGTGCACCGATTATTGAATCTACACATAACGAAATTAAATTTACTGCCCCCCTCACTGCAATTACCGCGGCTGTGGTCGGTGTCATTTTAAATTTAGCACTATTTTTTAGTTATCACGTGTTATGGCCACAGGGTTTTTCAGGCCATTTTGATATTGTCGCGGCCCTCATTACTGTAGCTGCATTTATTGCTTTATTCCGATTTAACATTAACGTGCTGTATGTCATTTTTGCTTCGGCACTGGTTGGGCTCGCAGTCACTTTCTTTTAGTTATTTACTGATTGAATTGATTTTTCAAAATCATAATCTCAATAAGGCCGAACAGTTCCTTTACTGTTCGGCTATTTATATTTTTAACCCGCTAACTGGGCAATTTGCGCTGCTGCATTATCTAAGGCAGCTTGACGTGCTTCTGGTCCGAAAGCGATTCCTTCGGCGCGCACAAAAGTGATATCAGTCACCCCAATAAAATTGAAAAACGCTTTGATATAAGTTTCTTGATAGTCTAAAGCTTCGGCTGGTGAACCTTCTGAAT
>NZ_POYH01000072.1:626-2230 GCF_002899995.1 Acinetobacter sp. AKBS16
CACCACCACGCGAAGAAGCAATAATGACACGTTTCCCCTCTACTAAACCTTGAGGACCGTTTTCCGTGTAACGGAATGTTTTACCAGCAACAGATAGACGGTCAAGCCACGCTTTTAACTGTGATGGGAAGCTAAAGTTATACATAGGTGCGCCAATTACAACGATATCTGACGATAAGAACTCATCCAAATATTGGGTGTTTCTTGCAACACGTTGTTGCGCTATTTCATTATTAGGTTCAACACCTTGCCATGCTAAAAACTCAGCATCAGACAAATGAGGAATTGGCTCTAAAGCAAAATCGTGATGAATAATTTCTGCATCTGGATAAGCTGTGCTGAGCTGACGAATAACAAATGAGGTGAGTTGGCGGCTAACAGACTGCTCACCTAAAATACTTGTGTCAATTTGAAGTAGTTTCATCGCTTATACCTACAGTATAAAATTGTTACTTGAGCTAATTATGTTACTACTATTATTCTTATGCACAAGAAGGCACATTTAGGGAACCAAGTAATATGACTGTAACCATACCTCATGATATCCAGAGTTCAGATTGCCAAAGAGTTAGTCAAGTATTGGCTAGAGTTGGAGAGAAATGGAGTATACTCATTGTAATGACACTTGCATCACATCCTCATCGCTTTTCTGAAATAAAGAGACGTATCAATGGAATATCGCAGCGTATGCTTACATTGTGTTTGCGTGGTTTAGAACGAGATGGGTTGGTTAAACGTACAGTTTATCCTGTAGTTCCACCTCATGTTGAATATGAATTAACTCCACTGGGCCATTCACTTACAGAACCTGTAATTGCTTTAGGCCAATGGGCTCAGCAGCATATTGCGGATATTGATGCGGCAAGAGCTGCATTTGACGCAGCTCAGGAGAAACCAATTACATTAGACGTTTAACGTAACTGTGAAGGACTCATACCATAAAACTGTTTAAAGCGATGACTTAAATGGCTTGCTGAACTAAACCCACATACTAGGGCAATATCTTGCAAAGAAAGCTGAGATGACTGAATTAGCCCCTTGGCCTTTGTTAAGCGTCTTTGCATGACATATTGGTGAGGCGCCATATTCATGGACTGTTTAAACATATGAGCAAAATGGTATTCGCTTAAATTCACAACATTCGCCAAATCAGACAAAGTGAGTGCCTGATCTAGATGATCTTCAATCCATTCCTGAATATATTTGAGTTTATGAGGTGCCAGCCCACCCTTGATAGTAGGCTGTTGCCATTGAACACTGCTATATTTCCGAATTAAGTGATTCAACAATAAACTTGCCGTTGTACTCATTTGCAAATGATTTGAAGAATCTTGCCAATCGCAATCTAATAAGAAAAATTGATATAACGCCCGAATCCGTTCATCGTCATTAAAGACAACTTCGTTTAGTTCAATTTGATTCGGCTCTTTGTCCCATATTTTTTCAGCAACATCACGCAAATGTTGATCGGTGTAATACAAGTGGACAAATTTAAGCCCACCACGTATGTCCCAAGTCGACTCCTGATGCTCGGGCAATAGGCAAAAACGTCCTGGTCCACCGCCATTTTTCCAGCCCGCAGGTGTTTTTTGATAGCTTTCATA
>NZ_POYH01000072.1:2318-11118 GCF_002899995.1 Acinetobacter sp. AKBS16
ATCTTGAATATAAAGACTTAAAGTGTGGTGATCGCTACAGACACTTACACGATCTTGCTGATTAGACCAAAATGCAAGTTGCATATTTTCATCAAGCACCACAGTTTCGTGAAGCTTGGCTTTAGACTGCTGCAGCTGTTCTAAAGTTTGATAAGCCATGCAAAATTAAAACGAATATGATTGAGCTTAAGTTAACCATATTCAGCAAAATTCAGCTAGTTTAGATCTATAAAAAACGCAAGATCTTGCATGTACAACACAAGAATATATACGTGAAAAATGAAGCATTCCTAGATACTTAAGTTTGATAATCGAGGATGAAGTTATGAATATTTTACTCTATGTTGCGGTGGTGTTGATTTGGGGAACAACATGGATTGGAATTGCCGTTCAAAGCCATTATGCAACACCCGTTGTCGCAATTTTATGGCGTTTTGCTATTTCAGCCTTATTACTTTGGGTTGTTTTACTATTTTCAGGAAAATTGCAGCGAATTGCTTTAAAAGATCACTTGTTTTGTATGCTGCAAGGACTTTGTGTTTTTGGCCTAAACTTTATTTGTTTTTATACTGCGGTTAAATATGTAAATAGCGGTTTAGAGTCTGTCATTTTTTCGATGGCGGTTTTCTTTAATGCCATTAATGCACTTATCTTTTTTAAGCAGAAACCTTCCCCAAACTTTGCGCCAGCTGCACTTTTGGGCCTAAGTGGTATTGTTTTACTATTTTGGCACGATCTGATTAATAGCCAGTTTAATGCTCAGTTATTAATGGGTATTGGGCTATGTGCAATAGGCACTTACGGTTTTTCTTTAGGGAATATGATTAGTGTTAGACACCAAAAACGTGGCCTAAATATCTTTTCAACAAACTGTTATGCCATGACTTATGGCGCATTGGTGATGTTAATTCTGGCTTTATTTACAGGACAAGATTTAATGCCGCCGATGAATTTCCCATTTTTAAGCTCGGTACTATACTTAGCTGTATTTGGCACGGTTATTGGGTTTTCAGCTTATTTTTCTCTGGTCGGACGAATTGGCGCAGCTAAAGCAGCCTATAGCACGTTGCTCTTTCCTTTAGTTGCTCTAACAGTTTCTACTTTCTTTGAAGGATATGAGTGGACTTTAAATGCTGTATTTGGAATTTTACTCATCTTACTTGGTAACTACTTAATGTTTAGTAAGTTTGAAATTGGAAAGAAGTTATTTAGCAGTCAAAAAAATTGTGAGAAGCAGGCATAAAAGCCTGCTTTTTTTATAAATCATAATTAATTTTAGCAGCCCGTTTTTAGCATCAACTCGAAATCTTTTAAAGCTGCAGCGGCTGTGGCTAAGGGCGCAGATGCCCCTCCACTGACCACAAATTCCCCCATTTCTTGCGTTAACACCCGAATGCATTTATTGGAACCTTGCAGATGAACAAACGGATGATTTGCTGGGACTAACCTTAATTCAACGCCTGTTTGAATTTGCTGATTTTTAATATGAATAAAACCAACTAGACGAGGAATTACATTTCCTTTTTTCCAATCACGAATATGATCGGCCGTAACATGACTGATTCCTTGTCTTGGAATATCCTGAATTTTTACATCAGCTCCCAAAACAGTATTGGCTAGTATCGTAATTTTTGCAGCAGTATCCCATCCATCTACATCGAAAGAACTGTCAGGTTCCGCAATACCTTTTGTTTGAGCTTTTTCAAGAGATTCTGTAAATGCACATTCATGTTGCAACATATCATTCAAAATAAAATTCGTGGTGCCTGTAAACACACCTTCAACTTCTAAAATTTGGCAGCCCGCCAAGTTATATTCAAAAAAATCAACCGTCGGTAAAGCTGCAGCAGTGGCACCGCTAAAAAATAGTTTTTTATTATGTTGATGTGCCAAGCTAATTATTTTTTGCCTTCTACGACTAAAGCACCTTTAGATACCGCAATCGCATTCATGTTATGTGTTAAAGCATAATTTAAATAAAATAGGCCTTTCCCACCGGTAACATAATCACTTGGTCCAGTTTCAATAATGACATCTGCTTGAACCTGTTCTAAAAACTTTTGCTCTGTTAGGCCTGCTTGATATTGTGTTTTATCTAGCCACTTTGAAGCTTGTAAACCTTCCTTGATCAATTAAGCCTGATGATGAGTTACAGACACCCACTAAACGGGCATCAATTTGATATTTTTGTTTATAGTATGTCGATCGATTTAAAAGAAGCTCTGCAATTTGTTGCCCAATCCGTCCAAAACCACAAATTGCTACATTAATTCGCTTCATTTCACTTTCTCAAAAATTTAAATGGTTTAAATCAATTTTCCAAAGATAATTTTAATATCTCATCTTGGAAAAATTGCTATTTATAGAGAAGGTTAAAATACTATATCGCTCAGATATTTGTTAGATTAACAATCTTAATAACCATATAAATTGCGACAGCAAAAACCATTAAAGCAAAGACCTTTTGTACAATTGCAGACGGAATAAACCGAATAGCTCGGCGTCCTAATAACATACCGAATGCACATGCGAGCGCGAACGCACTAGTAATGGCGACTGGATAGTGAAAGCCCTCTGCAATATGCATCACAATACTCATGCCACTAATCAGGAAAATAATCATAAGTGAGGTTGCAACAATGCTATGCATATCCAAATTTGTGACTTTTCTAAGCGCGGGTACAATTACAAAGCCGCCTCCAACCCCTAACATCCCCGTTAAAAGCCCAGCAATAATCCCGATGCTTGCAAGCACACCACCAGTTTTAAAATTCCAGATAAAGCGTCCCGTACTTGGGTTGACCTGACACGGCGGGTTATGAAAATCTGAAACTCGGTTACTGATAAGTCGATAGCCCACTGTAAACATGACCAAGCTAAACATTAACATGAGCCAAATAGGTGAAATCGTGTTAGCTATTAAAATGCCGATATGTGCCATAGGAGCACCAATTAAGGCAATCCAGATTGCAGCACGATAACGAACTATCTTTTTAAATAAGCCTTCAATAGTTCCAATGAGTGTAGATAGCGCAACTGCCAATAACCCAATTGGCGCAGCTTGCGCCACGCTCCAGCCTTGACTGGTTATAAGCGCGGGTACAGCAAGAATGCCACCACCCGCACCAGTAAGACCAAGTAAAAAGCCAATCACAATGCCTTCAACGACAAGTAATAACATATTAAAAGCCTAAAATTGCATATACATCGTTTGCAGTAGACTGCTGGTTAATGAGTGAATAGATCTCGTCTTCTTGCGAAGCTTTAGTCGCTTCTCAGGACAAAGCATTGCTTTGTTTATCCTCGCTCAGGTTTGACCATCCACTCACGGCCTTTAAGCATGCCTTGCCAATAAATCGGCGGTAAAATCTGCTCTTTAAGCAGCCAAGCCAAACGAGAAGGTTTTTGCCCATCAATTACCCATTTTGGAAAACTTGGAAGTAATTTGCCGCCGTAGCCAAACTCAGCCAGAACGATTTTTCCTCGTTCTACCGTAAGTGGACATGAGCCATAGCCGTTGTACTCGCAGAAGTTTTGCTCACCTTTGAGCTGGGCTATAACATTAACCGCAACGATCGGAGCTTGTGCCCGTGCCGCAGCAGCAGTTTTGGCATTAGGCGCATTCATCACATCACCTAAAGCAAAAATATTGGCGTGCTGTGTGTGTTGTAGGGTTTGAGGATTCACACTCACCCAGCCGGCTTCATCAGTAAGAGTACTTGCACGAATAAAATCAGGCGCTTGTTGCGGTGGAACAACATGCAACATATCGAAATCAGTCTCGACCAATGCTGCATTTTCATCATTCACCACTTTGAACCATGCTTTGTTTGCAGGCCCGTCTACTTTGACAAGTTGATGGTTAAAATGAAGTTCTGAACCATATTTTTCAACGTATTGCATTAGTGCAGGTACATATTCCTTCACACCAAATAAAACAGCACCAGTGTTATAAAAATGGATAGAGATATCTTTAAGTTTGCCTTGCTTTAACCAGTAGTCCGCTGAAAGGTACATTGCTTTTTGAGGAGCACCGGCACATTTAATCGGCATAGGTGGCTGGGTAAAGATTGCCTTTCCACCGTTTAGCTGTTGCACCAGTTCCCATGTATACGGCGCTAAATCATAACGATAGTTAGACGTCACCCCATTTTTACCTAAGGTTTCAACTAAGCCTTCAATGCCATGCCAATTGAGTTTTAAACCGGGACAGACGACCAAAGCTTTATATTGAATAGGTTGGCATCCTTCCAAAATAATCTGATTATGCTCAGGGTCGAATCCAGCAACCGCAGCTTTCATCCATTTTACTTTTGAAGGTATCACACTTGTCATTGAGCGTGCGGTTACTTGTGGTTTGAAAATACCGCCACCAACCATGGTCCAGCCCGGTTGATAATAATGTGTATCTGCGGGATCAATAATGACAATATCTAAATGAGGTTCACGAGATAAAAGACTAGACGCTACAGAAATTCCTGCTGCCCCAGCGCCAACAATCACAACGCTATAACAAGGAATTGTGGCTGGTTCATGATCACGTTTTAAAATACGTGGCACTAAGCCTTTTAAGTTAAACCCAAGCTTATTACCCGACTCAACTAACAGTGCTGCATCTTGTGGAGCAACTTCAGCCAAAGCCCACAAACTGATTGCACGCATACCAGAGCGACAATATGCTAAAACGGGCTTCTGAGCATTCTGATAAAGCTGCTTAAACTCGGTAACTTGTTGATCAGTAATTTTGCCACTGATAACGGGCTGATAGATTACGTTTAGGCTATGTCGCTGAGCTGCTTCTTCAATTTCAATCACATTGGGTTGGTCTGCACCTTCTCCATCTGGACGGTTACATATCAGAGTTTTTATTCCTTGGTCTGCAATTTTTGCGATATCGTCAGCAGTAATCTGGTCAGCAACATAAAATTCTTGATTAACTCGTTTAAGTTCCATATTGCCACCTTATGATTGTGAAGTTGAGCCGCAAGCCTGATTTGCAGGTAGTGCTTTATCGATTTGTTTTGGATATGGCAGATTTAGGTTATTCATTAATTTAATAAAATCTTCACGTGAACGATTCTGACCCAGACGTGAGTTATTTAAGCGTTCATAACCAATCGTTGAAGATAGACGACCTTTATAATCGTGCCCCGGATATACAATAGTGTCGTCAGGTAGGCTGAAAAGTTGCTTATGAATACTGTCATAAAGTGTACCTGCATTACCTTGCTGGAAGTCAGTTCGACCGCACCCATCAATTAATAATGCATCACCAGTGAAAATCATGTTTCCAACTAGGTAACTCGTACAAGCATTGGTATGACCTGGTGTGTAACGCGCTTCAATACTGAGGTTGCCAACTTTAAGCATGCAACCATCAGTAATTAAAATATCTCCGCAACTTACTTCTGAGTTTCGGTGTAAAACCGATTTGCAATGAAAACGTTCACGAAGTAAATTTGCAGCGGTAATATGGTCTGCATGAACATGTGTATCTAAGGTATAGATGAGCGTAAATTGATGCTGCTCTAATTCTTTTGTATAAATCTCTATATCTGATGCGACTGGGTCAATTAAAACAGCCTCTCGTGTTTCTTCACACCCAAGCATATATGTATAAGTCGAACTTTCCTGCTCAAAAAACTGCTTAAAGAACATGATTTATACCCTAATAATTTATTTCTTTCCTATATTTTGCAAATAAGATGCCAATTATTTAAAATTAAATAATAAATATAAAAATCAAAAACTTAAAATAATAAGTAAAACTAAACTTAGAAAATGAACTCAGCTTGATGTTCCTATGAAACTCAAGTATGTTTCAATGAAACGATTGTGAAACATATAAAATGGCAAAGCTAAATTTTGAGTCAGAACAGAATTTTTATATTTTATTTGAGCAGCTTAAGGCTCTCTTCCCAAATGCGAGCCTGTTTTTAGCAGACACAACGACTCAAGCAATTCACTATAAATTTAATACAGATGACATTTCTGTAGAGAGCATGGCAGCGCTTACTCAAGACCATCACAATCAATATCTTGAGATCAATACTCCTAAAATGAGAAAGCGATTTATCTATCAAGAACATGATATTTACATCGCGGAGCATCGCATTATCGGGAAATTGCATATTCTACAGCCCGTTAGCATAGAGAATGATATTGCTGATCAAGTAGAGCTAACAGAACAATTGCAAGACTTGGCTAAAGTTTTCAATAGTTGTTCACCAGAAATGACTCGTATGTTTTCAATTATTCAAAGAGTGGCAATTACTGAGTTTCCAGTGCTCGTACGCGGTGAATCTGGTAGCGGTAAAGAACTTGTCGCAAAAGCAATTCATGATTATAGCCAACGTAAAAATAAGATTTTTGTAGCGATTAACTGTGCAGCTTTAAATTCTAATATTTTAGAAAGTGAACTCTTTGGGCATGTGAAAGGTGCTTTTACGGGAGCAATTCGCGACCATAAAGGCGTGTTTGAACGTGCCGCAGACGGAACGCTGTTTCTGGATGAAATTGCCGAGATTCCTTTAGAGCTTCAAGCTAAATTATTACGGGTGTTAGAAACAGGTGAATTTACGCCAGTTGGTGGTGAAAAACCGATTCAAGCCAATGTCCGAATTATTACAGCAACACATAAAGCTTTACGCGAAGAGGCTAAGGCTGGGCGTTTCCGTCATGATCTACTCTACCGTCTACGCGTAATTCCAATTTTCATACCACCACTCAGAGAGAGAAAAGTCGATATTCCTCTTATTGTCGATCAGATTTTAAAAGAGAGCTCAACCCAACTCGATACAATGCCTCGACATGTCAATCAAAAAGCGATGCAAGTTTTATTGAATTATGACTGGCCAGGAAATGTTCGTGAGCTTAAAAACACTCTGCTTTATGCTTTAACCATGGCAAATGGTAAAGATGAAATTGAAGTCGAAGACTTACCTAATGAGCTATTAAATGCAGAGGATTACGTTAAATTACCCGAGACAAATGCAGAGCTTAGTCCAGAAAATGTGCAAGCCGCTTTAGAAAAATATAACCATAACCTGAATATGGTCGCGAATATTTTTGGAATTAGCCGCACTACTCTTTGGCGATACAGACAAAAACATAAGCTTTAGCTAGGTATTTAGCTCGTCTAAGGCGTATCATATTGCACTTGGTTAGGTTCGTTAGTTCAAAGGCTTTATATGATTGTTCGTGATAAAAGCAATGTATTTAAACTCTTATTTGCTTGGAAAGGAACAATTTTGCCGAAGGTTTTGCCTGCACTGAGTTTTGTGGTACTTATTTCAGCCTGTGTGGTCTGGCTCTCTTATTATCATTGGATTCAAATACCTACCGTACCCGCGATCGGATTTACCATCTTTGGCGTGATTCTTTCGATTTGTACAGGCTTTAGAAATAACGCATGTTATGACCGTTGGTGGGAAGGCCGCAAGCTCTGGGGGGCTTTAATTGCCAATGCCAGACATATTGTTAGAGACAGCCATGTTCTATCTAATGAACAACGTGAACATTTAATTCATCAGGTCTTAATTTTTAGTAATTTATTGCGTGATCGTTTACGTCAACAAACAGTCGAACCCACCAAATTTCTTGAGCATGCCTATCTAAATAACTCTTCGCTTAATTATTTAAATGAGCATATTAATGCACCACAGTTTGTACTCGAAAATATTCAAAAAGATTTAGTCAAAGCTCTAAAAGACGGCGACATTAGTGACATTATCTATAGCACCTTAAATCGACATATTATTGAGTTAGGCAATATCCAAGCAGGTTGTGACCGTATTGCTGGGACACCTTTACCCTACTCATATTCAGTACTTTTACATCGTGCCGTTTATTGTTTCTGTTTCATTCTACCGTTTAGCCTTGAAGCAGCTTTAGGTATTTGGACACCGCTTATTGTGGGTTTAATTGCTTATATGTTTTTAGGTTTAGATGCGTTAAGTGCTCAAATTGAAGAACCTTTTGGTTTGCAAGAAAATGATTTACCGCTCGATTCTATTGTGCGTTTGATTGAACGTGAGTCTCTAAGTTCTTTAGGACAGCCATTACCCCCTATTATTGAAGCTCAAAACAACAATTTACTTTAATAAAAAAGAGCGAATCATCGCTCTTTTTTAAGGCTTGAGTGTCTATTTATGGATGTACGATAATCTTAACGGCTGATTCATTGTTATGAATTAAGGTTTCAAAACCTTGTGAAATCAAATCATCAAGTTGAATGCGCTGCGTAATAAAAGGTTCAAGATTTATTTTACCTTCTTCAACCAGTTTAATGGTTTCTTGATGGTCATTTACATAGGCAATTGTGCCGCGTACATCAAGCTCTTTCATTACCACACTGTGCACATTAATTGATGCTGGATGGCTCCAAATCGAAACAATAACTATAACGCCTGTTGGTTTCACTGCCGCGACCAAAGTATCTAACACCTTGTTAACGCTACTACATTCAAACGCAACATCAACACCATCGCCATTAGTAATTTTCATGACCTCAGAAACAACATCAACTTCTGACGGGTCTAAAATATAATCTGCAACTCCCGACTCTTTGGCTTTTTCTTTACGTTTGGCACTTAGTTCGGTAATGATGACCTTAAGACCTTTCGCTTTTAAAATTGCCGAAAGCAATAAACCAATTGGCCCCGCACCGCCAACCAGTGCAATATCACCAGCCTTTGCACCACTACGTACGAAAGCATGATGACCCACCGATAACGGTTCAATTAAGGCTGCCTGATCTAGCGGAATTTTATTGGAAATTGGATGCACCCAACGGCGTTTA
>NZ_POYH01000073.1:0-3421 GCF_002899995.1 Acinetobacter sp. AKBS16
GTGTAGGGTGTTTTGGCGGTATGTCAATTGCAGCTGGACTATGTAGCTATATTGTAATGACACAAGAAGGACGTTTAGGTCTAAATGGCCCACAAGTGATAGAACAAGAAGCTGGTGTACAAGAATATAACGCCAAAGATCGTCCATTTATATGGAGTATTACTGGCGGGAACCAACGGTTTGCTAGTGGTTTGGCAGATGCTTATGTAGACGATGATCGCCAGAAAATTCGTCAGCGAGTCATCGATTATTTAACTCAAGGCGTACCTCATCAGCATCGTAGTTCAAATTACTCATTCTATTTAGAAAAGCTACAACAAGTTGATACTGCTGAGCAGATTACCCCAGCACAAGTTCAAGCTTTGTATCAAGGAGAACAAGCATGAATATCGCCGTTGATACATTAAAAGCATCTACTCGTGGTGCACATTGGTTTAAAGCACTCACGCAGGGCTTTAAAACAGTTGAAGGTTTTCCAGCTTCGATTTGGGTGGCTGATGGTCAGCTTGACCAGCAAGCGGTACGTGTGATTGCCGTTGTTCAAGATACCAATAATCTGTTCCCTCGGGCAAAACAAGGGGAAGTTGGATTATTAGAAGGCTGGAGTTTAGCAAAAGCAGTTAATGAAGTGATTCAAGCTGATATTCATTCGGAAACTAAACGCGCTATTTTATGTTTAGTTGATGTTCCAAGTCAGGCCTATGGGCGCCGCGAAGAATTATTAGGTATTCATCAAGCTTTAGCGGGTGCAGTAGATAGCTATGCTAGAGCCAGATTGGCAGGTCATCCTATTGTGAGTTTATTGGTTGGTAAGTCGATGTCTGGTGCTTTCTTGGCGCATGGATACCAAGCCAATCGTATTATTGCCTTAAAAGATTCAGGTGTTATGGTGCATGCAATGGGTAAGGAATCTGCTGCACGCGTTACCTTGCGGTCAGTTGATGAGTTAGAGCAATTGGCATCAAGCATTCCTCCAATGGCTTATGACATTGAAAGTTATGCCACGCTTGGTTTGTTATCGGAACTATTATCTGTTGAAAACCCTGAACAACCGACAAACGATGATCTTTTGTTAGCGAAACAGGCAATTGCTCAAGCGTTTAAAGAAATTAATGCTGAGCAATCGAGAGGACTGGAACAAAGACTGCATGGCCAAAACCGTCAAATGTCTAAAAAGGTCCGTGAATTATTGCGTGAGCAATGGTCATGAAACTTAAGCTCGAAGCCCATGATTTGTTGTGGGGTATGACGGTCGATTGCTTGGCTGATGATGCTCCGCATTGGGTGAAAGAAGTATTGCAACGAGGTGATCCTGTTGTAGTTCGACGGGCAATTACTCCTGTAGATCAGGTGGCTGTGGGGGTAAGAGGGCAATTTCGTCATCAACGATATGCAGCTCAAATGCCAAGATCTGTAATTAGCAGACAGCTTAAACCCGAAGCACTAGCTGAAGTAAATCCAAGTCACTTTAAACACTTGGCAGAACGTTTACAGAGCATTTCTAGCATTATGAAAAACTTTTCAGGATGTTGGGGATATACGGGAAGTTTCGGCTTTGAACTAGCAACGGGCATTAAAACAGTAAATCAGCAAAGTGACATAGATTTGTTGATTCGAGCTGAACAACCTTTTGCTAAAAAGCAGGCGATTGAGCTACTCGAAAATTTTCAGCAAGCAGGGCTGAATGTGGATATACAGCTACAACTTCCACAAGGTGGTTTGGCGTTAAAAGAATGGGCTGGGAATAGCGGAAAAGTTCTATTGAAACGTTCCGATGGTGCTGTCTTATTAGAAAACCCATGGAATTAGGGAATAGATATCATGGCTTCAATTTGGGTATATCCGGGACAAGGTGTGCAAAGAAGCAATATGTTGCACGATTTACCTCAAACCGCACTGGTTAAAGAATACCTTGAGCGTGCATCGGATGCACTCAAAGAAGATGTCTTGATGTTAGATGGTCCGGCAGCATTAAAGTCAACGCGTGCAGTACAGCTGTGTTTGCTTATTTCAGGTGTGGTGAGTTCAGCTCTATTAAGGGCTGAAAACTTAAAACCTGATTATGTAGCAGGTCTATCAATTGGTGCATGGTCGGCTGCAGTTATAGCAGAAGTTTTAGCCTATGAAGATGCTGTTCGTTTGGTTGCCTACAGAGGTGAACTCATGCAAAACGCCTATCCAACTGGCTATGGTATGACGGCCCTGATTGGTACAGACCGTGCAGCTGTTGAAACATGGGTCAAACAAATTTATGAAATAACGCCAGAGGTGTTTGTCGCAAATATTAATGCACATAACCAGATTGTTATTTCAGGAAACTTTGAAGCCATGACTCAAGTTGCTGTTTTGGCAAAGCAACAAGGCGTGGTGGCAAAAAAATTAGATGTATCGGTGCCATCGCACTGTGAATTATTAAGTCAGCAAGCAAAGCAACTTGCAGCGTCTATGGAGGGAGTGACTTTAAAGCAGCCTAAAATACGTTATTTAAGTGGTACAACGGCTCGTACGCTTAGCAGGCCAGAACAGATTGGTGTTGACTTGGCTTTTAATATGAGTCGAACTGTAGATTGGGAAAGTACCATCCAAGCTGCATGGGAGCGAGGTGTGAGGTTACAGATCGAAGCTTTGCCGGGAACGGTGCTTACTACACTTGCACGTCGAACATTTAAAGAAGGAACTGTATTGTCATTTCAGGGAACACGTTTAGACAGCATTCAGATGGCA
Source organism: Acinetobacter sp. AKBS16 (assembly GCF_002899995.1). Taxonomy (NCBI): domain Bacteria; kingdom Pseudomonadati; phylum Pseudomonadota; class Gammaproteobacteria; order Moraxellales; family Moraxellaceae; genus Acinetobacter; species Acinetobacter sp. AKBS16. The sequence goes on from NZ_POYH01000073.1 coordinate 2,725, forward strand.
ATGCAAAAAGAACAGGCAAATAGTTTTTCTTTTTGAGTCAGATTTTACAAAAGCATAAATGATCCAAGGATATGAGGGATTGTCATGATTATATATGGAGTTGGTTTACTCGCACTTTGCACCTTGGTTGGTGTAATTGCTGGTGATCTATTAGGCGTTTTATTGGGTGTAAAGTCCAATGTTGGTGGCGTGGGTATCGCCATGATTTTACTCATTTGTATACGGTTATGGATGGAAAAACGTGGAATGATGACAGTTGAAACTGAAAAAGGAGTTTCATTCTGGGGCACCATGTATATCCCGGTTGTTGTTGCTATGGCAGCCCAACAAAATGTAGTGGCAGCATTATCGAGTGGCCATATGGCACTCTTTGCGGCTGTAGTCTCAGTTGCAGTTTGTACGCTCACTATTGCTGGTCTAAGCCGATATAACAAAGCCAGCCCTTTACCTAAAGAAGAGGACACAGCCTTAAACCGAATCGGAGGTAAAGTTCATGGTTGAATTATTATTAAAAGACTTAACACATTTAGGTTTAATTACAGCTTTTGCTTTAATTGCCTTAATTATGTGGCTGTCGACCAAGCTCTCTAAATATTTAACCAATGGACGTGTGCATGCTTCAGCAATTGCGATTGTAATTGGTTTGATTTTGGCATGGTTTGGCGGAAAAATGACAGGTGGTGAAAAAGGCTTGACC
>NZ_POYH01000073.1:3528-3852 GCF_002899995.1 Acinetobacter sp. AKBS16
ACCTTGCACTTTTTACAGGTGTAGGACTCATGGGCGGTGCAATGCTTCGTGACTTTACTATTGTAGCCACAGCATTTGAAGTACAAGCGACTGAGGCCAAAAAAGCTGGATTTATTGGTGCCTTCTCTTTATTTCTCGGGACCATTTTGCCATTTATTGTCGGTTGTATGTTTGCGTGGATTTTTGGCTATCGCGATGCGGTAAGTATTACCACAATTGGCGCAGGTGCAGTGACTTACATTGTTGGGCCTGTTACGGGTGCGGCCATTGGTGCGAGTTCTGAGGTCATGGCGCTGTCAATTGCAACGGGGCTGGTGAAAGCAA
>NZ_POYH01000073.1:3943-7796 GCF_002899995.1 Acinetobacter sp. AKBS16
TGTGTAATGGTCTCAACACCACTCACTGCGAAATTTATGGGATTAGACAATCCACGTTCTGCGATGATTTTTGGTGGTTTGGCAGGAACGGTAAGTGGTGTGTCAGCTGGTTTAGCTGCTACAGACCGCCGTTTAGTGCCTTACGGTGCACTTACAGCAACTTTTCACACGGGCCTTGGCTGTTTAATGGGTCCAACTATTCTGTTCTTTGCGGTTAAAGCTTTAGTCGGTTAATAAGTATTTATTACTCAGTCAAAAAGGCCGTTGCTATTAACAACGGTCTTTTTTATTTTTGAAATTAGAGGCAAACATTCGACATTCAGCAATGAGAGCAAGTAAGTTTGGGTCACGTTCTTTACTTTTTAAAAAGACCAGACCAATTTCTTGTTGCATGTGGTATTGCTGTTTTAGAGGAATAAGTTTTACCGAACTTTCATAAACCGCAGAAATACGGCCAGGTAATAGTGCGAAACCTACACCTGAGCTAACCATACTAATTAAGGTAAAAATATCATTGACCTGCAAAGCAACTTTAGGTGAAAAACCGGCTTTTTTAAAAATGATGTCGCTGTCGTTATGAGTTGCAAAACCCTTGGTTAAAGTTAAAAAAGTTTCTTCTTTTAAAAGGCTTAAATCAATATCTTTAAACTCAGCATATTTTGAATCTTTATTGACTGCCAGAAAGATATCGTCTGAAAACATCGGCAAAATTTCAAAGTCATCATCTTGAGTGGTTTCATTTAAAGCTACAATGATTGCATCCAGCTCAGTTGCTTTGAGCTTTTTCACCAAATCCTGATTTGAACTCAGCAACAGTTGAATATCAAGCTCACTACGTCTGAGTTTGAGACCGCTAATCACATTTGGAATTGTATTTACCGTCAAAGAATAAAGAGACCCTAAATGTAAAACCTTGGCTGCAAAGCCAGCGGCTTCTCTGGTTTTATTTACGGTGATAAAAATGTCTTGTACGATTTTTTGCGCCCGTTCTTCAAATACATAAGCACTTTTTAAAGGAATGAGGTTACGGCCTTCATTTTTAAAAAGAGGACAACGTAAAGCGCTTTCTAAAGAGTGTAGTGCTTTATGAACACTGACGTTACTCAGTTGCATTTCTGCCGCGGTTTTAGACAAGTTGCCACAGCGCATAAAGGCCAAAAAAATCTGTATTTTTTTAAGAGTCAGTTCTTCATCTATTTCCATATTAACATCCAGATATTCTTACCCTTAAAATCGCGCTTTAAGATGAAACTATCATAAATTAAATACTTTAAAATTGTGCTTAGGTCGAAGCATCACTTTACAGGCTTGCTTCGACCCTTTGTTGAATAGTTTTGATGACTTGATCTAAAGCAGCTTGAATTTTTTCGTTCCACTCAAAAGAACAATTGATTCTTAAATAATGCTGCTGTGCGGGTAAAACACTAAAGAGTGGGCTTGGCGCAACACCAATGTCTTGTTGGATGAGTTCTTCATAAATTTGCATACTATCGAGTTTATGAGGCAATTTAACCCATAGAAAATAACCGCTTGGGTAATAATAAATCTCGCAGATCGCGGGCAGATGTTGCTTCAAATAGTGGTAAAACTGCTTTTTATAACGTTCAAGTGAAAGTCTAAGTGTGCGCAAATGCTTTTCATAATGATGATGAGACAAGAACTCAACCAAGGCATTTTGGATGAGTGCATTCACTGAAATAGTACTCATAAGCTGCAAGTGTTGGATATGGTCCGAAAATTTACCCGCATAGACCCAACCTACCCGAAAACCTGCCCCTAAAGTTTTAGAAAATGAAGAGCAGTGCAGTACCAGATTTTGTTGGTCAAAGTACTTCATCGAAAGTGGTTTTTGCCCGCCATAATAAAGCTCTTCATACACATCATCTTCAATCAAATAGATTTGGTGTTCATGAAGCAGTTTGGCAATTTTATATTTAATCTCATCACTGACCGTAAACCCAATCGGATTATGGCTATTTAACATGAGCCAACATACTTTAATTGGATATGTGTGAATAACCTGCTCAAAAGCCTCTAGGTCAAAACCATGTTGTGGATGTTCGGGAATGGTAATGACCTTAAGCCCTAAACGTTCAGCAGCCTGCCAAGCACCGTAAAACACGGTTTGTTGCAATAGAATATAGTCACCCGGTTTAGCAACTGCTTGTAAAGAAAGATTGAGCGCATCTAATCCTCCAGATGTAATGACAATGTCATCTGGATCGGTCTGTATGCCTTGCATACAGTAGCGCTGAGCAATTAGTTTTCTTAACGCTAAATTACCGGGAGGTAGGCTTGCTGTCTGGTCATAGCTTTGCCTTTGCCGTGCAAGTTGCCCCATAATTTGAATAAGTTTGGGAGCAGCTAAAAGTTGACTATCAGGGAAAGCTGAACCAAAAGGCACAACAGACTCATGTTGAATCGATTTAAGATATTTAAAAACTAAAGAATTAATTTCAATTTTAGAATTAAGCGAAACGACCGAATATTGTTCCAGTGGTTTTAGTGCAATTTGCTCCGCAACAAAATAGCCAGACTTTTCCTTTGAATAGATCAGACCTTGTGATTCAAGCTCCTGATAAGCATTCATCACAGTCATTAAACTAAAACCAGAACGATGGACCTGATCTCTTAATGACGGTAATTTCTCATGTGCATTTAAAGTGCCGCTTTCAATAAGTTGGCGAATGCTATGGGCGAGTTGTTCTGATTTATACATGTATGGGCTGCACGAAATAACAAAATAAAAGATGCACTGAGCCAATAATAAATGCCGCTTGCAGAATCTACAAACGGCATTTGTTTATAAGGATGGGTTTACTTTAAGTAAGGGGCAGCATAAATCAATATCACTTTAAACAAACCCGCAATCACAGCTAAGGCTAAAAAACCACCAAGCCATAACAGAATAAACCATTGGGTTTGACTGAGTTTAACTGACGACTTTTTCATAACACCCCCGTACCTTAATGATAACCTTCATCACCTACACGAACTTTGTCACGGAATACCCAGTAAGACACAATGGTGTAAGTAATAATGATTGGAATCAAAATAAGCGCACCCACTAAAGCAAACATTTGGCTGGAATGAGGCGCTGCCGCTTGCCAAATCGTAACTGATGGTGGAATGATATTTGGCCACAAACTAATCACAAAACCAGTAAAGGCAAGGAAGACCAATGCCAAGGTATATATAAATGGTTTGTGGTCTTGCTGTTTTTTACATGCCGATAAAATCAGGCCAACAAATAGTAAGACCAAAATAGGCACTGGACTAAAATAGAACAGATTTGGTAAAGAGAACCAACGATCTGCAATTTCGGGGTGGGTTAACGGCGTATATAAGCTGACGGCACCAAAGATAATGAGCAGCGCAATAATTAACTTTGGCATCAGCTCATACATACGTTGCTGCAAGCCTTTTTCAGTTTTTAAAATGAGCCAACCACAGCCTAAAGTGGCATACATGGCAACTACACCAATACCTGTGAAAATGGAGAATGCAGTAAGCCAGTCAAAAGGGCCACCGGCAAAAATACCGTTTTCGGTTTTAATCCCTTGAATATAGGCCCCTAAAATAATCCCTTGGAGGAAGCTCGTTAAAACCGAACCCCAAATAAAAGCTAAGTCCCAAAGGTGTTTGGTCCGATGAGCTTTAAAACGGAATTCAAAAGCAACTCCACGGAAAATCAAGGCAATGACCATGAAAATAATAGGCAGGTAGAGCGCAGATAAAACCGTTGAATAGACTAGCGGGAAGGCTGCATACAGGCCAGCACCCCCAAGTACCATCCAGGTTTCATTACCATCCCAGACAGGAGCGACGGTATTCATCATCACGTCACGTTCTT
>NZ_POYH01000073.1:7902-9083 GCF_002899995.1 Acinetobacter sp. AKBS16
CATGACCACGTAAATTAAAACACCTAAACCGATAATACCGACCCATATTAAAGAAAGATCAATCATGACGGTTCTCCCCAGAGTTTTGTTTGCTGTCAATATTTTCATCAACTGCACTAAGTGGACGCATCGGTGTTTTAAAGTGTCCTACGCCGCCTGCTTCCATATTTGGCGTGTCGATAAATACAGGGCCTTTATTAATGAGTTTTAAGGTGTAGTAAATTCCACTACCAAAAACAATTGTATACACCACCACAAAAATAAAGAGACTTAGACCCACCTGATCTGCTGAAACAGTATGCGATAAACCATCTTTGGTCCGCATAATGCCATAGACCACCCAAGGTTGACGGCCTACTTCGGTAGTAATCCACCCAGCCAGCATTGCCACATAACCTGCAGGTCCCATCACTACAGCAAATTTATGAAACCATGATGTTTCATAGAGTTTTCCTCTTTTACGTAACCAAAGAGCAATGAGTGATAAGGTGACCATAAGGACGCCAAGACCCACCATGACACGGAAACTCCAGAAAATAATGGTCGAGTTTGGACGGTCTTCAGGTGCGAATTCTTTTAAGCCAGTCACTTGCCCATCTAAACTGTGAGTCAAAATTAAGCTACCCAAATATGGAACGCCCACTTCAAAGTGATTTCGTTCTTCTTTCATATCCGGTATGGCAAATAACAGTAACGGCATAGGCTCGTTATGATTGGTTTCCCAGTGGCCTTCCATTGCAGCAAGTTTGGCAGGCTGATGCTCACGAGTATTTAAACCGTGGTTATCGCCAATTACCACTTGTAAACAAGAAGTCACAAGTACCATCCATAAACCCATCGAGAATGATTTTTTCACCAATTCATCACGACGGCCTTTTACCAAGTGCCAAGCAGATGTTCCGACTACCAATAAAGATGAAACCAAGAAGGCAGCAGCACCCATATGCGCAAAGCGGTAAGGGAAGGACGGGTTGAAGACAATAGCTAGCCAGTCTTTTGGCACAATAATGCCATTTTCGATGGCAAAACCTTGCGGCGTTTGCATCCAGCTATTGGACGATAAAATCCAGAACATCGAAATACATGTTCCGATGGCAACCATAAGCGTTGCAAAGAAATGGGCTCTAGGACCAACACGACCCCAACCAAACAGCATGATTCCTAAGAAACCCGCTTCTAAG
>NZ_POYH01000073.1:9178-21314 GCF_002899995.1 Acinetobacter sp. AKBS16
GAAGGCACTCAAGACTTCATAGGTAAGTAAAGGACCAGTAATGCTTCCTGCTACTCGTGAAAACTCACTCCAGTTGGTACCAAACTGGTAACTCATCACGACACCGGAAACAACTCCCATACCAAACGCAACGGCAAAGATCTTAATCCAGTATTTAAATAGATCTTTATAGATAGGGTTTTGCGTTCTTAACCATTTCCATTCTAAAACTGCCAAAAAACAGGCAAGCCCAATAGAGGTGGCCGGAAAAATAATATGGAAGGATACTGTAAAAGCAAATTGTATTCGTGCTAATTCTAAAGCGGTTAGACCGAGGCTCATAAACTTTCCCCCTGTGAACTAGCTGATGATGATTAAATGATTTAAATACTTAATTTCAGGCAAAAAAGTACTTTGGCAATTAAGCTTACTTCTGTGATAAATGTTCTTAGCAAGTAAAGTGCCAACAGGGTAAAGCAACATAATTGCTTGATATTTCAAGAGAATAGAACGATTGATTGTTCTCAATCTGTTAACAAAGTTTAGGCTTGATGTTGCATTTGTAAAAATACATGTTGCATTGAAACATTGATGAAATATCTGGCGATATGCAATAGATCGTTTCATGAAAACTACCTACCTTAAGAAGTTTTCTTAATCATGCACTCACTGTATTTGTATATGTAGATACAGAAATTTTTTATAAAACTATAACAGTTAAACCGTGTTTTGATGGCGTGCTATAGTTTTTTTTCAATCATCTGTAGCTATATATCCAGTCCTCTAAAGTTCAAAATAAAAATGAACAGGATTTACCGCCAACCTAAATCAACTTTCAAGACATAATGTGAACGCTGTTTTAGATTTTATTTAAGTACATGATAGTGTTCTTCTTTTCTATTCCGTTGTTGTTTTGTGTAGGGTCTGGTTGTTGCGTGTTTCTTAAAGACCTAAGTGTAAGTGTAGCGCTTCTAAAATAGCTTGGATGTTAAAAAATGTTTATCACTTCTCAACTGAACATTATTCATAAAATTATTAAAAATCAGTCTATTTCCACCTTGGTAATAGATCAGTTGGAACAGACGTATGTGAACCTTGAAGCAACCTTACTTAGAGCGAAAGTACTCAGGGATTTTTCTAAAACTCAAACCGTGTATTTAATTCAGTCTCACATTGAGCCACAGCAAAGCAGTTTGGCTTATCTATTCTCGCCATTTATTTTTGCGAACTTAAACAAAGCAGCCATTTATACAACACCGGCGACTCCACCTGTGCTAACTATCCTTAATAAATACTATCAAGCTGACAAGAAGGTCGTATTTAAGGTAGACGAAGTTTTAGAAAGCCTAAAAATATATCTAGATTTAGAATTAATAGAGATGGGAGAAGCTGAATTTATTTATTTAAATTTAATTAAAGCATTATGTCGAAGTGATATCTCTACAGTTTTTTTAATTACCCATTTAGAGCTTGATTTAGAAGCGTTAAAGCAACTTGAACAGTTCTTAAAAATAAAAATTCATTGGGTAAAAGTCGTAAAAGATGAGGGTCTAAAAGACTTGGATCAGTTGGATATGCGTAAATTATTATTTAAAAATAAAGATGAAGTGTATGTTCAATTATGCGCTCTGTTTGCTCAAATGAATGCAGCACTGGTCGGCCTATGCGATACCTTTACTGTCAATCAAATGACACACTTAATTGATGACATGTTTTACTCAGAGCATATTTTCGAAAAACTTTCTGTCTATTCAGAATATATGCAAACCTTATTGCAAAGTCAGCATAGTCTTCACAAAAAACAAATTGCTTAGCAATGCCATGCTTTTGATTGGTGTTATATCAAGATTGAATACTGTTATAAAAAAATAATCGTTTTCATGTGAAATAAATATTTTATGGTAAAAGCAAAGCAATATTGGTTTTACTTACATGACAAATTTAAATTTTGAGCATCATCTCGGTTCATTAACTCACGCTGCACTGAGTCAGGCTTCAATCATTTCGCGGGTATGGGGTGAAGGACCTTCTGAACGGTATGATGAATTGGCAAGTAACTTCAGACCGACTTTTGCCCGTATTAAAGAAGGGGCTTTAATCCGTGAGCAGCAGCATATTTTGCCGTATGAGCAACTTCAGTGGCTCAAAGATATTGGTTTTACACGGTTACGACTTCCTAAAGCTCATGGTGGTTTTGATGCAACTATTCCTGAACTATTTGCATTGCTCATTGAACTTGCAGAAGCTGATTCAAACTTACCGCAAGCTTTGCGAGTGCATATTGGTTTCACTGAAGATGTCTTAGTAAGTAAAGACAAAGCGTTTCAACAGCGTTGGCTTAGCCGAATTGCCAATGGGGAAACAGTAGGTAGTGCATGGTCTGAAGGCGGGAAAGAGTCAATTGATCAGTTCGAAACTCATTTGTATCGAGATAGTGAAGGAAAAATTCGCGTTAAAGGCAAAAAATATTACACCACAGGCAGTCTGTATGCAGACTGGGTAGATGTTGGTGTAACAGATTTAAAGGGTGAATCTGGCTCGGTCGTTGTTCGCCGTGAAGATGAAGGTGTCGAAATTGTTGATGACTGGAATGGCTTTGGTCAGCAACTCACCGCAAGCGGTACAGCATATTTCCATGATGTATTGGTCGATGAAACTGAAATTTTACCTGATGATGATCGTTTTAAATATTCAGCGGCTTACTATCAACTGGTTCAACTGGCAATCATTACAGGTCTAGGACGTGCTGCAACCTATGATGTTTCTCAAGCTGTCGCAAAACGTACCCGAAACTACACGCATGCAAATGCCCAATTTGTAAAACAGGATCCGCAAATTTTACAAGTAGTGGGACAAATTCGTGGTGCAGCTTACAGTGCAGGAGCGATTGTTGAAAAAGTTGCACAAAGCTTACAACGTGCTTACTTGGCTGCATTTCAAAATAATGAGCAGCTTGAAGAAGAGCAAAATGCGCTTGCCGAGCTTGAAAGTGCGCAGTCTCAAACGGTCATTACCGATCTAATTTTAAATGCATCTACGATTTTATTTGACGCTTTAGGTGCTTCCGCAACAGACAAAGATTTAGGCCTAGATCGATACTGGCGTAATGTACGAACTTTATCTTCACATAACCCGAGAGTATTTAAAAATCGAATTATCGGTGATTTTAGTGTAAACGGCACATTACCTCCGTATCAATGGCGAATAGGGAACGTTGCTAAACAATAAATTATATTTTTAGATATTAAGCTGCTATTTTTAGCGGCTTAATATTATTTATGTTTTTTAGAAATAAATTATAAAAACCTATTAGAATAAAATCATATTTTGTTTGGGATTTATATTATAAAGAAAACCTAAAAATTGCTTTAGTATAAAAATTAAATAAAATGCTGGCGAATATTTTATGACTAAGAAAATTAGTTTTAATGCTTTTGAAATGAATTGTATTGCCCACCAATCTCCTGGATTATGGCGGCATCCTCAAGATCGATCTGTTGAATATAAAGATTTAGAATATTGGACAGATTTAGCACAAATTCTTGAGCGTGGTTTTTTTGACGGTATTTTTATTGCAGATGTGCTTGGTATTTATGACGTTTATCATCAAAGTGCTGAACATGCCTTAACAGGTGCAGTACAAGTTCCAGTCAATGATCCGCTACAGATTGTGCCAGCGATGGCAGCAGTCACAAAGCACTTGGGTTTTGGTGTCACAACTTCGATTTCCTTTGAACATCCTTATCCTTTTGCTAGACGTATTAGCACGCTAGACCATTTAACCAAAGGGCGAGTTGGTTGGAATATCGTGACGTCTTATTTGGAAAGTGGTTCGAAAAACTTGGGCCTAAAAACTCAGGTCAATCATGACAATCGTTATGATATTGCTGATGAATATTTAGAAGTCCTTTACAAACTTTGGGAAGGGTCTTGGGAAGAAGGTTCGGTACTTCGTGATCGTGAAAGTGGTATCTTTGCTGACCATAAAAAAGTGCATCCAATTCAACACGAAGGTAAATACTTTACTATACCGGGCATCCATATTTGTGAGCCATCACCGCAGCGAACGCCAGTACTCTACCAAGCAGGCGCATCTTCACGCGGGCAGAAGTTTGCTAGTCAAAATGCCGAGTGCGTATTCATAGCAGCGCCGTCTAAAATTGCCACTAAAAAAGTGGTACAAGGCATTCGCCAAAAATTGGCTCAGGAAGGCCGCGATCCGTACTCTGTTAAAATTTATGCGCTTTTGTCGATTGTCACTGATGAAACCGATGCAAAAGCACAGGCTAAGTTTAAAGAATATCAAAGCTATGGAAGCTATGATGGGGCGTTAACATTACTGTCAGGCTGGTCGGGTGTTGATTTTTCACAATATCAACCAACGGACAAAGTTGAATATATTCAAACCAACGCCATTCAATCTTTATTAGATTCTTATGTAAATGCAGACCCAGAACGTGTTTGGACCATTGAAGAAATTGCAAATTGGAACAGTTTAGGTGGTAATGGACCTGTACTTGTAGGTTCAGCAGAAACCGTTTCGGATGCTCTACAGCAATGGGTTGAAGATACCGATATTGATGGCTTTAACCTTGCCTATATTTTGGCGCATCAAACCTTTGCCGATGTAGTTGAGTTTATTGTGCCAGAGTTGCAAAAACGTGGGGTATATCAAACCTCTTATGCACAAGGAACATTAAGAGAAAAATTATTTGGTGCTGGGCCATATTTGCCTGAAAATCACCGCGGTGCAAAATATCGTAATCTAAAAGAATTAAAACTTGCTGAGGCGAGTTAATATTTTAGGAAGCCTTTAAATAAATAGCTGGTTAAATACCAGCTTTTATTTTTTCTTTTTATATCGATTTTACTGCTGAGTTAATAACGAAAAGATAATTCTATAATTTAGATTAAAACATCAGATTAATTTGTTTTTGTATGGTGTGAATAATCATTATTTTGTTTCTGTGATTAAAATACAGGAATTATTAAGTGAGCACACAAGAACTCGATCATAACCATCGTTATGAAATTAAATCTCCCGATGATGTTTCACAATTAATTTCCAAATTTGCAGGGAAGGGTAAGTCGAATAAAGTTATTTGGTTGGCATTGATTGGGGTATTTATTGATGCCTATGATTTAACAACGCTGTCCTTTGGTATTGAGCAAGTTATCTCAGAATTTTCCTTAAGCCCTGTGATGACTGGTGTGGTGGCTTCAGCAATTGTCTGCGGAACCATTGTGGGTAACCTGATTGGTGGTTGGCTGACAGATAAAATTGGCCGTTATCGGGTCTTTATGGCGGACATGGTGCTGTTTGTCATTGCGGCAATTGTCGCTGGTTTTGCACCGAATGTATGGGTTTTGATTTTAGCCAGATTCATTATGGGAATTAGTGTTGGTATTGATTTGCCTGTCGCAATGTCATACTTATCTGAGTTTTCCAAATTTAACGGTAGTAGCAACAAGGCAGCGCGTTTAGCCGCATGGTGCCCAATGTGGTATGCCGCTTCTTCGGTCTGTTTTGGCCTAGTTCTGGCGCTTTATTTTCTTTTACCCCCTGAGCATAGCAATTGGCTATGGCGAGCCTCTTTAATTTTTGGAGCAGTGCCAGCGTTACTCATTATTTTTATTCGCGGTAAATATTTAACTGAATCACCAATCTGGCTTGCAAACCAAGGCGATTTAAAGGGGGCAGCTCGAGTTCTACAAGAATCCTATGCAATTAATGCAGTCGCTACAGTTGAAAAAGTAGAAAGAACTGCTGAAAAGAAAAAGCGCGAGGGGTTTGCGGTTTTATTTAATAAAACCTATTTGCCAAGAACTATTGTGGCCATTGTGATTCACATTTCGGTGGCATTTCAGTACACGACCATTGCCTTCTTTTTACCTTCTATTTTAACGCGATTCTTTCATACAGATGTCTTGACGACCATTACTACAACACTCGGACTCAATTTGTTGTTTGCATTTACGGGCGGGCTGTTAGGTGTATTTGTTGCTAGCAGATTTAAATCTCGTCATGTGTTGCTTACAGGCTTTTTACTCCAGTTTATAGCCCTCATTGCTTTGGCATTAATTGGTGAACCCGGTAATAGCTTTTTACTCTACACCGCAATTGGAATGCTCGGTTTGTGGCTTTTTGCTGAAGGCTTTGGGCCAGGGGCACAAATGATGGTCTATCCAACCATGGCTTATCCAGCTTCGATTCGTGGTGTTGGTGTTGGCTTTAACCGTGCAGTAACGGGTGTTGCTCAAGCAATTGCCTTGTTTGTTTTACCGATCTGGATGGCGGGTTACAAAACCGATGTTTACCTGATTATTTCTATCTTTGCGTTTATTCCTTTAATTGTGATTGGGCTACTGATTAAGTTTGAGCCTACCGCCCAAGATGTCGATGTGATTGATGAAGATAAAACAGAACTTCCTCTCAATAATTCACCAGTAATCGATTAGAGTAAAAATAAATATCTAGATAAAAACAAAGGCCAACATCTGTTGGCCTTTGTTTTTGGAATTAGAAGTAATAAGCAAAAATTACAAACGCTTTTTTGTTCCATTTATCGTTGGTTCCACCAGCCGCTAGACCTTCGCTATCTCCTAGATATGGATCGTGTTTACCCATCAGCAACTCGGCTTGTACTGTCAATTTTTGATAGTTAAAGGCAATGCCGGGAATAAAACGGGTAGAGTCTTTAAACCCGTCTTGTTCTTTTCGATAAGAACTATAGTTCAAGTATGGGCGAACAGAGGTAATTGGGCCAAACTGCTGAGGAAATAAATAGCTCAGTTCGGCTGAATAAATCTGACCTTTGGTTGCCGAGTTAAATGAATAATCGAAACCGCCCAAAGTCAGATGATCTTTATATTGAGTGTCGGCATTATCAATGTCTTGATAACCAGCCAAAAGCTGTAAATTCCATTGGTTGTAATTGGTATTGCTAAAAACCGAATAAACTTGGCGATTCCCATCTTGCCCTGAACGTTTGTTTTCAATGGTGGAATACCATGCGGAGGCGCCAAGTTGAGTAGATAAATTTTCTTGGCCTAAGACATTTTTAAAGGTATGAGCACCGCGAACAACAATGGAGTTCTTTTCTTTGGTATTGGTGCCTTGCGGTACAGAGTCATCTGCATTGACAGGGTTGATACTAAAACGACTCGAGTCTTTGCTTTTACCTTTATAGGTGCCACCATCTGTAGGATAAAAGGCGAGTTGTGCTTCATTGATTCCATCATTGAAATCATATTTTACCCCAAGGTTGTGTACATCTTCCCAACCAGCACTATTGGCAATGCCTAAATAATAAGTATTTCCCCAAAAGCGGCCCAAGCCAAAAGGAACTGGGTTTAAGCCAGCAATAATTTTACTGTTGTCATTAATTTTATAACCTAACCACGCATCGGTAAGCCAATTGGCATCTCCTAAATGCCCGTAATACTCATAAACCCGATAATCTAAACGACCAATCCATTTTGGAGAGTTGTAATCTAACCATAATACTGCGTCATTAAAAGAAAATTTACTGGTAGTGGAATCAGAGTCAAAATCATAAACATATTTGGCTCGAACAGTACCGCTTACTTTAAGTTGACCTTCTTCAGCATTGCCAAAGGTAAGGGCTGCATGACTTGAGAGGCTGAATGTAAGCAAAGATGTTGTAATTAATGTTTTTGTCAAAATTTGAGAATGTTTAAACAAAAGAATTTTTCTCCTCTTAAAAATAAAAATTAAATTTGCCTCATGTATAAACCAGAAAAAGATTTGTCCAAATCTTAATATTTGCAGAAGATTCAAGATAAAAAGATAATAAAATCTGTACTTTATATAAAAGAATGAAAATTAATGAGATGCAAAACTCTGGATATAAAGACAAAAATAAAAATGATGAAATGAGTAGGATAAAATACTTAGAAGATGTGTGTCAGCCTTTTCACATCTTATCTTTTGTGAATATCGTTTTTAATTATTGATATATAAGTAATTTAATTTTACCACTAATCTGTAAGTTTGCTTGAAATTTGCTTTTTACCAAAAGATAAAAACTTATGAAGAAAAGTTATTTATAAAAACCAGATAAGCAACTCATATTTTTTTATTTTTCATTATAAGGCCAGCTGCATACCATGAGCTTATATTATTGAAAGATCATGAAATTATGAGCACGAAGACCAAACCGTTGATTATCACGGCAATTGTTATAGTCGCAATTGTTGCATTTATCGTATGGCAAAATAAAAAAGACAATAATACAAGTGCTTCAGTTCGTGACAACAAACCTGTTGTGATTGCTTATCAAACTGGGGTTGACCCAAGCAAAGTGGCGCAGGCCAATGGAGACTATGAAAAACATAGTCAACGTACTATTCAATGGAAAAAATTTGATGCGGGTTCAGATGTAGTTAATGCACTTGCTTCAGGTGATGTCGTACTTGGTAATATTGGTTCAAGCCCACTTGCTGCTGCGGCAAGCCGTAATTTACCGATTGAGGTATTCTTAATTACTTCAAAACTTGGTGCATCTGAAGCACTCGTAGTGAGTAATAAATCAGGCATTAAAACTCCTCAAGATTTAATTGGCAAAACCATTGCTGTACCGTTTGTTTCGACAACCCATTACAGCCTTTTGTCTGCACTTAAACATTGGAACATTCCAGAAGACAAAGTAAAAATTATTAACTTGCGTCCACCTGAAATTTCAGCTGCTTGGGAACGTGGTGATATTGATGCTGCCTATGTGTGGGAACCTGCTTTAAGTAAAGCCAAAGCATCTGGTACGGTTTTAACCGACTCAAAACAAGTCGGTGAATGGGGTGCTCCAACTTATGACTTATGGGTTGTACGTAAAGACTTTGCAGAGAAAAATCCTGACTTTTTGAAAGCTTTTGTCCAAACCACACTTGAGCAACTCGAAAAATATAACCAAGACCCAGCCGCTTACGTTAAAGATGCCGATAACGTGCAAAAAATTGCGCAGCTCACAGGTTCTGATGCAAAAGATATCCCGCTTTTATTAAGTGGAAATATTTACCTTGACCACGCTCAGCAAAAACAAACATTAGATGGTGAATTTGCGCAAAATATTTTTGATACAGCGAAATTCTTAAAAGGTCAGGGCAAAGTCGATCAACTTAAAGCCGATTATAAAGGCAATGTGAATTCTTCATTTTTGCAGCCTTAAGGAGTTGTCATGAGTGTACTTGAAGCCAAACATATTCATCTGACTTTTCCTAAACAGCAAAAGCCAGTTTTACAAGACATTAACCTAACCATTGAAGAAAGTTCTTTAACCGTGATTTTAGGTGAGTCGGGTTGTGGCAAAACAACTTTGCTTAATATCTTGGCAGGGTTTCAAAAGCCGAGTTCTGGTGATGTGCTTGTAAATCATGAAGTCGTAACTGGACCAGATGTAACTCGTGCTGTTGTATTTCAAGATCACGCCTTACTTCCTTGGTTGAATGTTGCAGATAATGTTGGCTTCGCTTTGCAGTTAAAAGGTTTAAAGCGTGCAGAGATTGAGAAACAAGTGAGTGCAATTTTAAAAATTGTGGGTTTAAGTCACGTTGAAAAAGCCAATATCTGGGAACTTTCCGGTGGTATGAAACAACGTGTTGGTATTGCCAGAGCTTTGATCAGCCACGCGCCGTTTATTTTATTAGATGAACCTTTTGCTGCATTGGATGCTTTTACTCGTGAAAACATGCAGCAGTTAGTGCTCGATTTATGGATTCAACAAAATAAAAGCTTCTTTTTGATTACTCATGACATTGAAGAAGCGTTATTGCTCAGCAATCAGTTAGTTCTGATGACGGCGCATCCAGGCAAAATTGTAGAAACTCTACACCTCGATTTTGCCCAACGGTACCGTCAGGGCGAGTCTATTCGCTCAATTAAATCGGATTCTCAATTTATTCAGCTCAGAGAACAGCTATTTGAAAGTTTAAGGGCACAAAAACAAAGCGGTAAGGAGGCGTTACCTACATGAACACTAAAGATAACGTCTATGAATATGACAAAGCAGAGCTTAAACCTGAGTTAAATGTGCAAACAGAAAATGCTTCATTTCTATCGTCATTTTTTGAAAAGCATCGCACTTTGGCGGTCAGCATAATCAGTGTGGGAAGTGTAGTTGCACTCTGGTTCCTCATTACTGCTTTGCATGTTGTACCTGAACTGTTTTTACCGAGTCCGCAGGCAGTCTGGCAAAAATTTATATCGGTCAGCCAAGAAGGCTTTATGAAGGCTACTTTGTGGCAACATTTGGCAGCCAGTATCTCACGTGTATTTTTGGCTTTGATTGCTGCCGTGGTGATTGGTGTTCCGCTGGGTTTGTGGATGGGCCTGAACAAATGGGTTCGCGCTGTTCTAGATCCTTTAGTTGAATTATTACGTCCAATTCCGCCGTTAGCGTATTTGCCGTTACTTGTAATTTGGTTCGGTATTGGCGAAACCACAAAAGTACTTTTGATTTTCTTCTCGATTTTGGCGCCTGTCATCATTAGTAGTGCACATGGTGTTTTAAGCCATCAGCTAAATCGTGAACGTGCGGCATTGTCATTAGGGGCAAGTCAGTCACAAGTCTTTTGGCATGTCATTTTACCAACGGCTTTGCCTCATATTATTACCGGTATTCGTATTGGTCTTGGGGTGGGCTGGTCAACATTAGTTGCAGCTGAGTTGGTTGCAGCGGACCGTGGTATTGGTTTTATGGTGCAATCGGCAGCACAGTTCTTAATTACCGATACGGTGATTCTGGGCATTATTGTGATTGCGATTGTCGCAGTTAGTTTTGAGCTGTTTTTACGTTGGTTACAAAAACAGTTTTCTCCTTGGTATGGTCAGCAGTTGTAGTAAAGAAGATGAATACAGTAGTAGCAAACTTAAATATAGAAGTGATCAAGCCTACCATTGGCGCAATTATTCACGATACTGATTTGAATGCGTTAAATGAACAGACAACGCAACAAATCCAGCAGGCTTTGCTTGATCATCAGGTCATTTTTTTTCGAAAGCAACAATTAGCTCCGCAAGCACAAGCAGACTTGGCACGTAGTTTTGGCACCTTACATGTGCACCCGATTTATCCTTCAATTGAAGATGTACCAGAAGTGATGGTGCTCGACAGTTGGAAGCAAGATTTGCGTGACAATGAACTTTGGCACACAGACGTGACTTTTAGTAAAACTCCACCTTTAGGTTGTGTGTTGCAAGCCATTAAAATTCCACCTGTAGGCGGTGACACGTTGTGGTCGAGTAATACAGCAGCTTTTAAAGGGCTTCCGCTTGAGTTGCAGCAAAAATTGCGTGGCTTAACTGCAACGCATGATATTCGTAAGTCTTTTCCGCTTGAGCGTTTTGCCCATAACGAAGAAGAACGTGAAAAGCTTTTGCAAACCTTTAAGCGTAACCCACCAGTGGTTCATCCAGTGGTGCGTACTCATCCGGTTACAGGTGAGCCTTTGTTGTTCGTAAGTGAGGGTTTTACCACACACATTAATGAGTTACCCGAACAAGAAAGTGAGCAATTACTTAATTTCTTGTTTGAACATGCGACCCAAGAGCAATTTCATTTACGCTGGAAATGGCAAGACGGTGACGTCGCGATTTGGGATAACCGTTGCACACAACATAAAGCATTATTTGATTATGGCGATGCTCATCGCATCATGCACCGTGCAACTATTAACGGTGATGTGCCATTTTATAAAGAAGAACAACAGCCAGAGTTAGCAGAGGCTTAATTCCTTTAATTATTCTTTGTTTCAATTCCAACTCTGAGTTTTGAGCTGGAATTGAAACAGTAAATCTTTAGCGTACTCCAAAACCTGACAATATGCCTGTGTAGTTCTTTACAGGAGGTGAGGCCCAATCACCAACTTTGCTGGTTTTTAAATTTAACTGAACTAACATTTCAGCTTGTTTAACTGCTGCTGCAACGCCGTCAATAACAATCACTCCCAATTCGTTTTGTAGTTTTAGGCATAAATCACTCATACCTGCACAGCCTAAAACAATTGCATCGCTTTTATCTTCTGCGAGTGCTTTTTTGCACTCATCTCGTATGGTCCGATAAGCATCTGAGTCAGGAAGCTCTAACTCTTCAACTGCAATGTCACAAGCTCGAATATTTTTGCAAAATGGTGTAGCCCCATA
>NZ_POYH01000074.1:0-1984 GCF_002899995.1 Acinetobacter sp. AKBS16
ACAAGCATCGAAAAGGCTAAAACAATTTTGCGGCCAAAGCGGTCAGCTGTCGGGCCAGAAACTAAAGCTCCAATAATCATTCCACCAAGTGCGGCACTCATCACTGGTCCTAACTGAGAACGGTCAACGCCCCAGTCCTGAGCCAATGCTGGAGCGATAAAACCCATTGCAGCTGTATCGATACCATCAGTAAAAATAATTAAGAAACAGATGATTGCGATCATCCATTGATATTTACTAAGTGGAGCATCATTAATCAGTGCTTGAGCATCGATGCTTTTGCTTGGTGTAGCGTAATCCTGAGACGCCATATTTGCCTCCTTAAGGCCAATTCCTTTTAAATTACTAAGCGATTAGATTTGCTGAATAAATCTAGTCAATTCCTGAGTAAATCTTTGTGGTTGCTCAATATTAGAAAGATGAGATGCTTCGAGTTTTGCAAGCTGACTGTTATTAATCGCTTTCTGCATAAATTCGGCATCTGCTACTGTCGTTACCGGATCTTCTGTTCCTGCAATCAGTAGCGTTGGAATTTGGATTTGTGCAATTTCATCTCTCAAATCGGCATACGCTAAAGCGCGACATGCATTGGCATAACCTTGTGCTGGTGTGTTTGCGAGACTTTGAATCGTTGTCTGTGCAACCACATTATGCTGATAATCAAATTTTTCACTGAACCAGCGGGTATGGGTAGTTTTAACTAGCTCGGCTAAACCATTTTTTTCTACCGATTCAGCACGACTTAACCAAGCCTCGGTTTGACCAATTTTGGCTGCTGAGTTTGCAACTGTAATGCTATTAAAACGATTTGGATGATGAATACCCAACCACAGCCCTGTAATTCCGCCCATTGAAATGCCGCAAAAATGAGCTTTTTCAATATTCAAGGCATCTAAAATATCAACAACATCTTCAGCTAAGTTCTGCAATGTGGTGTCACTAATTACATCACTTTCACCATGACCACGTGTGTCGTATGTAATGACATTAAAATGACTTTTTAATTCATTCAGCTGAGGTTGCCACATACCATGGTCTGTTCCTAATGAATTAGAAAACATAAGCACAGGAGCATCTTTTAGACCATCTGTATAAACTGCTAACTGTTTTCCTTGACGATTGCTAATAGTCTGTTTCACTTTGACTCTCCTTGTGCTTCTTTCAAAACCGCATCAATCTGTTGCTGAATATTGCCTAAATAGTTTTCTGGTTTGAAAATATTCCTTATCTCTTCTTGGCTAAACTGCCCTTTTACTTCATCTAGTTGACTAACAACATCAAACAAATGCTGATTTTGTGCTACTGCTGTTTTACATGCAGCTTCAACTAAATGATGAGCATTTAAACGACCAATTTTGGGAGCAAGTGCCATCATCACCGCTTCTGCCATAATTAACCCGTTGGTACACTCAAGGTTCTGTTGCATATGCTCAGCATTAACTTCAAAACCTTGTAGAACTTCACCAGTACGAGTTAATGCTCCAGCACAAAGCTGAAAGATTTCTGGAACTGCTAACCATTCTGCATGCCACGAACCTAAGCTACGTTCATGTTCCTGTACCATGCTTTGATAAATGCTAGACATCAGTGCTGGTACACGATTCGCCGCGGCCAATACGGATGCTGCCGCAACTGGATTACGCTTATGAGGCATGGTCGATGAACCACCACGACCCTTTGCGGTTGGCTCAAACAACTCTGCAATTTCAGTTTGCATCATGAGTGACCAATCCCGTGCCATCTTGCCCGTATTCCCGACAATCATTCCAAGCACACTTGCAATTTCTACAATACGATCACGCTCACCATGCCATGTACTTGTTGGTACAGTCAGATTCAGTTGCTTCGCAAATGCGCTGACCACAAGTGAACCTTGGTCTTGCAAAGAAGCTAATGAACCCACAGCACCGCCTAACTGAGCAGTGAGCACACGTGATTTCATAGCTTGTATACGGTCTAAATCACGTTTAAATGCAGAAGCCCA
>NZ_POYH01000074.1:2080-3221 GCF_002899995.1 Acinetobacter sp. AKBS16
TTATGCCCTAAAGTGATTGGCAAAGCTTGCTGTAACCATGTACGCCCAATCATGACTTGATGGCGATATTGTTTAGCTTGTTGTAATGCTGTGGTGTAGCACTGTTGAAGTTGACCTTCCACAATTTTCAACGCATCACGGCATTGCAAAATACAAGCTGTGTCTAAAATATCCTGACTGGTTGCTCCCCAATGCACATAACGCGAAGCATCTTCATCAGTATCTTTAACAATTGCCGTAAGCTGTTTTACAAATGGAATTGCGATATTCCCAGCTAAGCCAGTTGCTACCGCCAAAGCCGAAAAGTCAAACTTTTCTAACGCCTGTTCAGCTACTTGGGCAATGGTATTTGCTGCATTTTGAGGAATCACGCCAACTTGTGCCTGCGCTTGGGCTAACGCAACTTCAACCTGAATCATGTAGGTGATTAAAGATGAATCACTAAAGATTTCAGTGACGTCTTTTTGGTAAAACAAGCTGGCATATAACTGGCTCATGATTAGACTCTCTCAATAATCAATGCGATACCTTGACCTACCCCAATACACATTGAACACAAGGCATAACGGCCACCTGTTTGTTCAAGCTGGTTTAAAGCTGTCGTCACAAGACGTGCACCTGATGCACCAAGTGGATGACCTAAAGCAATGGCACCACCATTTGGATTTACCTTGTCAGAGTTGTCTGGTAAGCCTAAATCACGGGTCACTGCCAAAGCCTGTGCAGCAAAGGCTTCATTGAGCTCAATTACATCCATTTGCTCTAAAGTCAGGTTGGCTTGTTTAAGTAATTTTTTAATGGCTGGTGCTGGAGCAAAACCCATAATGCGTGGTTCTACACCTACAGCTGTCGAAGCAATGATCTTGGCACGTGGTTTTAGGTTGTAAGCCTGAACTGCATCATCAGAAGCAATCAGCAGAGCCGCTGCACCATCGTTAATGCCTGAAGCATTCCCCGCAGTAACTGTGCCATCTGCTTTAACCACAGGTTTAAGTCTGCTTAAACCTTCAAGTGTGGTTGATGCACGAGGATGCTCATCGGTATCAATCACCACCGCATCACCCTTACGCTGAGGGATTTCAACTGCCACGATTTCTTTAGAAAAAAAGCCTTTGGCTTGCGCGCTTGCGGTGCGTTGTTG
>NZ_POYH01000075.1:0-2749 GCF_002899995.1 Acinetobacter sp. AKBS16
CGCTATCCAACCATTCCAATATTTATTAATGGTGCTGCTGCGCCAATGCCTACGACAAAACGAACTATTGCATTAGGTCGTGCAATTGGCGCCTTTATTAAGTCAATCAATCTGGACAATGAACGTATATTAATTTTAGGTACAGGCGGTCTTTCACATGATCCTCCAACACCTCAGATGGGTTCGGTACCACTAGAAGTTGAAGAATTTCTCATTGCTGGACGAAACCCAACTGTTGAAGCTCGTAATACACGTCAGGCCAAAATCATTTCAGTTGGACAACGTCTAGCAGCAGGTGACAAGAGTGTGTCTATACCACTCAATCCAGAATGGGATGAGCAGTTATTGGAAAAATTCAAAAATGCAAACTTTGCTGCGCTTGAAGCGATGACCGAAGACGAAATTCGACATGAAGGTGGACGTGGGGGACAAGAAGTCCGAACTTGGATAGCTGCTTTTGCGGCATTACAGACAGTAGGCGATTATGAAATGACCTTACATTGCTATGAACCAATTAGTGAATGGATTGCGGGCTTTGGCATAGTCTCTGCCGAGCTGAAATAAGGGATAAGGCGATGAATATTCAAACTATTGTCATCATCGGTGCTGGGCAAGCAGGTGCAAGTGCAATTCTGGAACTACGTAATAACAATTACGACGGTAAAATCATTTTAATAGGTGATGAACCTCATTTACCTTATGAGCGTCCGCCTTTGTCTAAAGATATGATTCTAAGACCTGAACAGACTAAAATTGAGATTCTGTCTCAACAGAAGTTAGAAGACTTAGGTGTTGAGTTTATTAAGGGAAATGCTGTTGTAAAGATTGTACCTGAACAATATCAAGTAATTTTGGAAAGTGGTGAACATGTCCATTATGACAAGTTGTTGTTGGCAACAGGTGGTGCACCTCGGCGTCTTCCTATTTTTGATATATTAGGAAAAAATGTTTATACCCTACGGAATTTAGAGGACTCGCAAGCATTATTTTCTGTACTACAGCCAGAAAAGCGTATTGTATTGATCGGTGGTGGAGTGATTGGTCTAGAATTAGCATCTAGCGCTCGCTTTAAGGGTTGTGATGTAGTTGTGCTAGAACAAAGCCCAATGATTATGGGGCGTTCGCCAGCAATTATTAGTGAGTTTCTATTGGATCAACACCGTAGCCGAGGTGTTGATGTTCGATTAAATGTGAAAATTGTTGAAACTAAACTTCGTGGTGAAGAAATTGTCATGCTATTGGACAGTGGTGAAGAGTTAATTGCCGATGCTGTTATTTATGGCATTGGGATTGTACCGAATGCTCAATTGGCCATAGATGCTGGTTTAGATGTCGATTTTGCTATTAAAGTGAATGAAAACTGCCAAACTTCAAATCCTGATATTTATGCTGCTGGTGATGTAGCAACTCAGTTGCGTTCAGATGGTAATTATGCCCGTATTGAAACTTGGGAAAATGCCAATAATCAAGCAGGTACTTTTGCTCGTCATGTCATGGGGTTAGCACAACCTCAAGCTAATCCATCATGGTTCTGGACAGATCAATATGATTTTAATTTTCAATTCGTTGGAGATATGTCTGCAAAAGAATGGCATATACGAGGCAATATGAATCCGCAAGAAGACCAAAATGTAGGATTTACCTTATTCGGGTTAGATCAAGGCATCGTTGTTGCGGGTATTGCAGTCAATCAGGCGCGTGATGTTAGACACTTAAAAAAATTAGTTTCTAGTTCTAGCGCCTTTGATAAAGAAAAATTACTAGATATATCAATTGAATTGCGAAAATTAATTTAAATAGCCTTGTTATACTAAAAGCCTATTTAATATTGAAAAGAAAAACCGTCATGATTATATGACGGTTTTTTTATGCCTGATTATAGATATCTCTTAGAAATCGAAAGCATTAATACTTAATTTGAACTGTATAATAACTCTTAACTATTGAGAAAGCAGTTTTGTTTCATCATGATTAATATCTTTTTTAGATATATAAATTTTAAAAATCCCTTTAATTGTTTTTAAGTATTTGAAATTTAATTTAGTTTTTAATTTTATTATAATTAATTTGTCTAAAAATAAAATATTTTAAAGAAGAGGATAAAGTTTTCTTTGTTGTTTTTTTTGAATGTATAAAACTTAAGGCTAATGTCGAAATCAAAGTGATTAATAAATGATGTGCTGAGATTTTTCAAATTGATAGAAAAGGATTTTTCTATGAACCGTGCAGGAAATAAGCACTCTATTATTACGATCGCTATTTGTTTTCTAATTGCTGTGATTGAGGGAATTGATATACAGGCAGCCGGTATTGCGGCTGTAGGTATTCGAGAATCCTTTGGTTTAAATAGCTCTCAACTAGGTATTTTTTTTAGTGCAGGAATATTGGGTTTACTACCAGGCGCGTTAATGGGTGGACGTTATGCCGATCGTATTGGTCGTAAAATGGTGTTGATCGGGGCTGTGGCTATTTTTGCTGTATTTACGCTTTTTACAGTCTGGGTAAATACTTTCTATACTTTGCTATTAGTACGCTTTCTTGCTGGAGCAGGTTTAGGGGCTGCGATGCCGAATTTGATTGCTCTTGTTTCAGAAGCTGTTTCTAACGAAAATCGTGGTCGTGCCGTTGGTCTAATGTACTGTGGTATGCCAATAGGAGCTATCTTAGTATCTTTATTAGCAGCCTACGATGTAAGCGGTCACTGGCAAACGATTTTCTATGTAGGGGGAGTTGTTCCATTCTTGGTACT
>NZ_POYH01000075.1:2832-9659 GCF_002899995.1 Acinetobacter sp. AKBS16
TCCTCTTATGATCAAATTTTTACCTGAATCTCGAGAGTTTTTACAAACGAGATTTCAAGATAAATCGATTACCCACATACAAAGCTCTTTTAAAAATCTTTTTCAAAATAATTATGCTTCACAGACTTTATTACTGTGGGCAAGCTATTTTTTTACCTTGATGGTGGTTTACATCATGTTGAGTTGGTTACCGTCTCTATTTATGGAGTTGGGATTCTCTCGTCAACAGGGCAGTTTAGCTCAAGTATTTTTCCAAATGGGAGCTGCCATTGGGACTGTTGTACTGGGTATTTTGATTGACCGCTGGAATAAAGCCTATGTGATTATCCTTATGTATATAGGTATTTTAGCTGGTTTATTTAGTTTAAATGGAGCTGGAAATCTAACTGCAATGTATGCAGCCGCAGCCTTAATGGGGACATTTACTATTGGTGGACAAGGCGTTTTATATGCTTTTGGCAGTATCGTATATCCAACAGAGATTCGGGCAACTGGTGTAGGCAGTGCCGCAGCGGTTGGACGTATTGGTGCAATGTTAGGTCCCGCAATTGCTGGTCAAGTACTCGCAATGGGAAGCGGTGCTACAGGTGTTATTTCCGCTGCTATTCCTGGAATTGTCATTTCAGCATTACTGATGCTTTTGGTAATTCGTCGATTACATCAGGCTAAATAGTCCAAAGTCCAAATAGAACAATGAAAAAAGCTCAGCTCTGGGAGCTTTTTTCATTTTATTTCAATTCAAGAAGCCCTCAAGTCTATCCACTCTAAGTTTAGAGCAAATCAATGATTGTAAATGTCAGATGAATTGACTTCGTATTTTAAATAAAAACCTTAATTGAGTAAGAAAAATGCACCCAATTGCCAATGAAAAGCTTTGGAATCGTTCATTTATCCTTTGTGTATTGAACAACCTTTTTTTATTCATTTATTACTATGCTTTACTCACCATATTACCTCTTTATATTTTAAAAGAATTATCTGGTTCAATTAGTCAGGCAGGTTTGGCACTAACTTTATTCTTGATTTCATCGATTGCCATTCGTCCTTTTGCTGGTTTGATCATTGAACGCTTAGGCGAAAAAACTGCATTGCGCGGTTCAGGATTACTGTTTGCATTTTTGGCCTTTGGTTATTTATTTATAAATCAACTATGGGTATTACTGTTGATCCGATTCATGCATGGAATCTGGTTTAGTATTTTAACTACAGTAACCGTACCTATTGTGAATGAATTCATCCCAGAGCAGAGGAAAGGCGAAGGCATGGGATATTTTGTCATGTCTACGAATTTTGCAGTTGTATTTGGGCCGATGATTGCACTAGCTACTCTGCGTTACACTAGTTTTTATAATCTATTTATTCTTCTCACTTTAATTGTGTGTCTAGGTTTGGTTTTTTGCTTTCTTATACCTGTGTCTTCGTTAAAAGATAGACAGTGGGTTCAAGCAAAGCAAAAAATTTCTTTAAACGGTATTATCGAAAGGAGAGTGGTACCTATAGGGGTGGTTGCATTATTTGTTGCCATGGCTTATTCAAGCATTATGAGTTTCATTAGTGTCTATAGCGAAACGAAACACTTACTTGCTGAAACAAGTATTTTTTTTATTATCTTTGCAATATCAATGATTATCGCGCGTCCTTGGGTTGGCTATTCGTACGATAAAAGAGGAGCTAACTCAGTGGTTTATCCTTCGTTTATTCTTTTTGCGGTAGGATTATTCTTGGTGAGTCAAATGCGAACCCAGTGGGAATATTGGTTTGCTGCGGTTTTAATTGGTGCAGGGTACGGATCACTTTTTCCTGTTTTTCAAACGATGGCTATACAAACGGTTGAGAAAAACAGAATTGGGTATGCGGTTTCAACCTTTTTTACTTTATTTGATTTAGGGCTGGCAATTGGTTCGGTTCTGGTAGGACTTATTATTGCTCAAATAGGCTATGAAAAAACTTACCAGTTGTGTGCATGGGTAACGATAATGACTTTATTTTTATATCGTTGGCTATGTAATCGAGATATAAAGACAAAAATTGGGATATGACATGGAATTACGTCACTTACGTTATTTTGTTGCGGTTGCTGAAGAGCTGAATTTTACAAAAGCGGCATTACGAATGCATACGGTACAGCCTTCGCTCAGCCAGCAAATTAAAGATTTAGAAGATGAAGTTGGTGTTCAACTTTTTATACGTAGCAAGCGAAAAGTCGAGCTTACAAAAGCAGGGGAAGTTTTTTTTAAAGAAGCTTTGATTATATTAGAGCACACAGAGAAAGCTATTAGCTTGGCTAGACAAACTGCAAAAGTTGAACAAGAACAATTAAATATTGGTTTTGTTCCAGCAGCTGAAATGAAAGTTTTCCCTTACATCATGCCGAATATTAGAGCACATTTCCCAGAGCTTACAATTGATTTTCAAAGCTTAACCGATGATGCTCAACTACAGGCGCTTAAGAAGGGCGAGATAGATATTGCTTTTACCCGTTACGGGGCTAATACAAATGAATTAGTTTCTATTCAAATCTTTCAAGAACCGTTGACTTTAATTATTCCTAAAAACTCTCCAGATGCTCAACAGGAACGCATCAGTATAAAAAGTTTTGAGCACCATAACTTTGTGATGTGTAATGAAGAAGCTTCACCTGAACTTTATCGAATTATTGATGGATTTTTTAAAAAATCTAAACTTAATATCAATGTCGTACAGTACTCAACTAACATTTTACTGAATGTTAACTTGGTTGGAATGGAAATTGGATGGAGTCTCGTTCCTCAGTATGTCATCCCACTTTTAGGAGATAAAATTGTAGTAAAAAAAACCGTAGAACCTTTGCCTATGATAGGTTTATATGTTTCTTATAGAAAAGACCATGTTAACAAAGCTATAGATTTAATTTTGGATGTACTTAAAAAACAGTTTCATCTAAATTTTTCCTTTTAAAAAAAAGCCATTCTAAAGAATGGCTTAATTACTTTTAGATGACCAAATGCATTTTTTGGAACAACTCTTCACTTATACTGTTTACTGTTTGAGGAATAGCGAGTCCTGCTATAAAACGATCAGGTCTTAAAATCACCATAGATTGATTCGTTTGACTGAACCAAGAGCGAATTTCAGTATCTACATCGCCAATAGTAATTACATGTTCATGAGAAGAACGGTTCGGTGCATCTAACTGAACAGCTGGTACGACTTGAATAAACTTGATTCCTAACTTATCCCATTTTTTCATTACATTTGGTGATATACCCCAAGTAGGATTAACTCCCCAGGCAAGAATAGCAAAGTTATTGCCAATCACTTCGTCGAGTAAAATTTTGTCTTTATTTTCAAGCTGAACATGAGGCTGGATGAACATCTTTCCGACAGGCGTATTTTTTTCTGGAAAGGGTGCCAAGATGCCTTGATGATATTTTGGCATGGGTTTAAAACGCATTTCTAACAAATAACGTTTTATTGGTTGTATGTAATTTAATACGTATGCAATACCATCACGCACAACACCTTGCCATTTCTTTGGTGGAGCAAGTACATGGCCTGCCAGAACAGATAAATTAATCATGGCTTGAGCATGATCTCTTCTTTCTAATTGGTAACTATCTAGAATTTCTGGGCCTGCAACTTTTTTGATGACTAAAGCCATCTTCCAAGCAAGGTTAAAAGCATCACGCATGCCACTATTGTAACCTTGGCCTTGCCATACAGGCATAATATGCGCTGCATCTCCAGCTAATAAAATACGGTCTACACGGAAACGGTCTGCAATACGTGCATTGTGCGTATAGACACGTTGACGAATTACTTCAATATTGTCGGTATGTGGTAAAACTTTACGCAATAAACGATTAATATTTTCGGGTTTACTTAGTTCTTCCTGAGTTTCTCCTGGCATTACCATAAACTCAAAACGACGAATACCATGTGGTAAAGCAGCCGATACATAAGGACGTACTGGATCACAGCATAAATATACATGAGGCGTCGCTAGTGGATCGTTGGCAAGGTCAATAACAATCCATTGGTTTGGAGCAGTTTCACCCTCAAAATTAATGTTAAGTGTACGGCGTACAAATGAATTCCCGCCATCGCAAGCGATTAAATACTGCGCTTGAACAATTTCCTGCTTTTGATCTTTAGTCGTTAAATTTAAAGTTACATGGTCTTTGTCTTGAGTGAAGCTATTTAATTGACGTGAAAAACGCACCTCCGTGGTTGGATAGGCTGCTAAACCTTCCAGTAAAACACGGTCAACTTGGGGTTGGATAAATGCATTACGACGTGGCCAGCCAAATTCGCGAGTCATAGGCTGGATATCCGCAAAACAGCGACCTTTGGGTGTTAAAAACCGCATAGCATGATTAGGGGTGGTGTGCGGTAAAACTTGTTTGATTAACCCTACTGACTGAATTGTACGTAATGATTCATCATCAATACCAATCGCTCTTGGATAATCAATGAGTTGGTCTAGTTGTTCAATAACAGTAACTTGTACACCTTGTTTACTTAAATAATTTGCAATTGTTAACCCAACTGGGCCTGCACCTAAAATTGCAACTTCCGTGGTGTGATGTTGAGTCTGATTCACAGTAAATATCCCTTACTATCTAGTTTTCTTATTAATATCAAAATTGAAACAAAGCTAAATTTAATCAATAGTTTAATAAGACGATTTTTTAAAGGGGTAAGTATGCTTTATTGATTTTAATGTATTGTATTTAAAGGATTTTTAAATATTTTGTAATAGGTTTTTTTAATCCCATCATTGTTTTAAATTATAATTGAAAGAAATTAATATTAGAATTTAATTTGTATATTAAAAAATTAATTTATATACACGGCTTAAATAAATATTTAGAACATTTGTATGGGGTATTAAAGAGAATAATACTTTAGCTCATTAGTAATTTTGGCACTACATGAGCTTAAAATTATTCCTGAGCATAACGGGCTCTTTGTTCTGTAGACCAGCTTTGCTTACCAGCAGCAAGCGCAAAACAGGCCGCTGCCAGAAAATTCTATGTGAACAGAAAACAAAGCGTGAGGGAAAGTCATGCTTCAATTTCATTCTTTCCTATTAGTAAAAATTTAATAATTTAGCATGTCATTTATTACCGAAAAAGTCATTTGAAATAGTTAACAATGTTTTATTGAGGTGTTTGGCTTTTTTATTTTTGAGTATTTCGGTACTATTCCTATTCTTCTTTCCGCACAAAATCTATAAAAAGCTTGCACTCTTCGTAAGCTTTTAGACTGATTAATTTACTAGGGCATATGAAACGTTACTGGAAACAAACCGAATCAATAGCTTCACGTTGGACGACCGAACAAGACTGTTTTTTAATAGAAAATAATTCACTTTCTATAGATGAGCTAAAAGAGCATTTACCATTTTCTGAAGATGAAATAAGAGTTCGTAGATCAGTTTTAGGACTCGTAAGACGAGATCAGCAAATGAGAACGTATTAATTTTACCAAATGGTAAATTTTAATTGAAAATAAATATTTCAAAAGATAATAATATTTTAAAAAAAATTGCGGATGAGTTATCAAAACCATAATTTTTTTAGGTGATTGTTCAATAGTCTTTACATAAAGCTTTAACTACTTACGTTTGAGTATAATATTGTTTCACTTCTTTACATTTGTTTAATCATAATCAGAACCATAAAACATTTTAAGATCAAAACTTTATAACAATTGAGATTGAGGAGGGTAAAAATGCCAAAGTATTTAGCCGTGGCTGAAAAGGTTTATAAGAATATTAAAAAAGACGACTTATTCACCAATGACCTTACACAAAATCTGAATTGTTTAATCAGTCAGATACGTAAGGCCATTAAAGGGACTGAGTTTAAACTTAAGTTCAATTATATTGATTTTGACGAGCAGCTCACGAAGCCTCTTAGTGAATGTAAAGTCAAAGTTGATCTAAGTGTAATGCCGAAGTTTGAAAACGAAGGAGAGTATTTGCTCTGGTTAGCAAGTTTTATCGAGCGAATTACCGATGGTGGAAAACCTAAATTTCCACCAATTTCACAATTAATTCCGCACGGATTTAAAATTTCTAAAGAATCATTTCCTGTGACTGTTGCTCCTCCTAAAGAAGAGCATGCAGATATGATTATTAAATATTTTAAATCGGAAGATTTTATGAAAACCAATAAAACTCCTTCGTAAAAGAATATAGAAGTATTCGTCCACCATACTTCTATATATTGCTGGTTTAAATTCAGCCACCGCCTTCTGGGGCGGTTTTTTTATAGATATTCTTTTATTTATTTATTTCTTTCTAAAAGCAAAACCGGTTTGTCGTAATTACTGTTACACCACTCATGTTTTTTTAGTATAGCTTCTGGAACTTGAGCTATGTCTTTCACAGCAGCAAAACCTAGAGAGCCATAAAAGCCCTCTAACTCGGCAAAGGGTAAACAGTAAAGCATAGAAAAATCTGAATTTTTAATTAAGAAATCAACTACCTTACGGGCGATTCCTAACCCTTCATTGCCCGGAAAAACATAAATTCCACCAAGCTCGCCGCTGTTAGCATCAATACCTACAACTCTACCTTGCCCAACAGTTTTCTCACTAATAGAAGCTAGTACAATAAGTTCATCATCATGTGATGGTACAAAATCAATTTCGGCATAGCGTTCGTTTATAGCTTTTAGATCGGCAGGGGTCGCGAATCTTAATGAAATTTCCATCATTTTTCCTGCAAGTATTATCTATAATATTCAAGACTTCGTTTTTTCAAAAATATTCATACGATATAAAACAAGATAAATAATTTAGCTAATTATTTAAATTAGCCTTTTTCATATAGTGCGTAT
>NZ_POYH01000075.1:9746-23471 GCF_002899995.1 Acinetobacter sp. AKBS16
AGATTAAAAATGAGGCGGATTAATTAACCTTCTAACCGTTTCTTCGAGTTCATCGTAATGATGAATACTTGCATCTGAAAGAGAAGGATGAAGGGTAAGAGTTGGATGAAAATATATTGTTTTCATACCAATTTTTTTGGCACCTTCTATATCTGCTTTGGGATTGTCTCCAATAAAAATACAATCTGATGGCTTACAATCTAGTTGATTGCAAGTGTATAAATAGATTTCAGGATCTGGTTTTCTTAAACCTATAGCTTCAGAAATCACGATAATCGAAAAATAGTCCGTTAATTCTAAAGCATAAAAATTTTTCTCCTGAAAAGGTGTTTTTCCATTGGATACTAAGCCTAATGTGTACCCTTGAGCATGAAGATTTTGAATAGTTTTTGGAGCATTTTCAAATGCTGTAGAGAATTTATTAAAATCATTAATGTAAGATTGCAGCAATTCAGATGTATCATATTTTTTGATATTAAAATCTTTAATTAATTGACTGTAAACAATATCTTTCCAAACGCTTCCGTTATTGTCTAGCTCTATGAATCGGTTAATAAAAGATTTTTTTAGCTCATGGGGTACCAAGTTTAAGTAGCTTACTTGCCAGTTAAGAAATTTTAAAAGTGATTCATTTCGGTTAAGAATAGTTTGATCTAGGTCAAACAAGAGAACTTTTTTCATTTTTAGCATCTTTTATAAATAGATTAATATTTATAGCGAATTTCTATCTATTGTTCAGTTTAATTAAAATACTTTTACGATTATTCTTTGAATAACTCTAAATCAAAATAGCCCATCATAAGGAATTACTAAAAGCCACTCATGATGGGCTTTTGTACTTAAGGATTTATAGAATCAACAGCTTGAAGTATGCCTGTAAATAATATTGCTAGTTTTGATTCGGGTTGTGGCTCATTTCCATTTGCGGTAAATACGGCACACACTTTATGGCCTTTTTGAGTTTTTCCAATTACAGAAAAGTTGATGACGCCGTATTCGGATCCACCTTTGAAACCAATCTTTTGCCAATTTAAATTTTTAAAAAGTGGATTTAAAGAACTGTTCAGAGCAGGAGCATCTTGAACACTTTCAAGCAGAGGACAAATCTCATTGGCTGACATATACCATTCAGCATCTTGCCAAGTAGCCGATTTTCCAATACTACTCACATTCGGTAGCGGTAGTTTGTCTAGCTCAGCGAGTACTTCTAGACGAGTCGACTTTGTTCCTGTTTTAAACTTATTTCTGAGCTTTTCATTACTTGGGTCAATCAGTTGAAATAGCTCTCGTGTGGTCAGCAGAGGAGAATTCCTAGGCGACAACGCTTCTATACGAGGTTTCTTTAATACCTCTATCAAGCTATCTGTTGCTGTATTATCGCTAATTTGTATCATTAACTGCGCAAGAAGTTCGAGATTTACAGGTGTACCAGCAGGCAAGTTTTGTAAAACTCCTGTTGGCAATGAGCGATTCTTTTCTTTTAAAGAAACAATAGTTTCTCTTTTTAATTCGCCTTTTTTTATTGCATCTTCATAAGCTTTTAAAACCAGTAATTTAAAAGTCGAACCGACAGCCATAGGAGTTTTATCGTTTTCTACAACCACAGGCTTGTTATCTACAATAACTAAAAGAGATGTTTTACCGATTGTATTTTCATGTAGACCTTTAACCATTTCGTCTAGGCTTATTGTCTTAAAATGAGGCGCGCTAAACCAAAGAGTACTAATTTGTCCTTGCTCATTTAAGCTAATTGAAACGGGTAATTCTCCTTTTTCGAAATCAATAGTCCCAGAGCCATTTGAAACATTAATACTTTTAAGAGCACCTAAAGAGACTTTTAAATCATCAACAATTTTTTGAATTTGTGTGATGGAAACTTGTCCTAAAAATTGAGGGCTAAATAAAGAAGCTTCTATGGGTTTATCTGCAAAAATTAATGAAAGTGTAGTCGATAAATTATCCATTTTTTGTTCTGTCGCTGCATGAGTATTAGAAATAACTATAGGGGAAACATCCAAAGCCATAACGCCTACAGCAAAAAATAAAGCTCTAGTTACGTACATTTTCTTGGTGAGAAAGTTCTTCATTAAATGTCCTCTTATATTCAGACTCATCTACAGGTTTTTATAAATGGTTTTAAAATAAGCATTCATTTTGGCCCATCAAAACTTATATATCTATATAAATTTCTTCGATTTTATAAACCCTCATTTAATAATGAAGCTAAATTATTTACCCTTACTTTTTAATGATTTATTTTAAAGCAAATAGCATTTTGCGTGCTTGACTGCACGTAACTTGGATAATATCCTTTCCGGACTGGCCTACATTGCCAGTCGGTTTTAGCAGACCGCCTGTAATACCGCATCAGAATTATTCCTTCTGAGGAATAGTCTTGTGTGTAAGCTTCTCGTCTCCTCCTGTAGCGGTAGGACGGGAGTGGGACACCTTTGGGTGTGCTTGTGTATTACCAAGTCTGCTAACCCGCTTCCGTTGCCACCATAATTTTAATGCCTGGCAGAACTCCCAATAGAAGGAGTTGGCTTTGCGCATTCATTATTTCTTGGCTCTCACTGCCAAAAGCTATAACGATACTACTTAAATCATCTTTAAACAGCTTGATGGCCTTTAGGGTTTTCAGGCTTTAGGTTATTACGGCTCAAAAATTTGTATCAATAATAAAACTTGAGATGTGCCAAGCACAGTCTTTACGGCTTTGCTGTGCCTTTTTTCTCCCAAAAAGGGCACAGGCTTTTTTATCTCTACATCCAACAAAAAATTTTATAACGGTAAAACTATGCCAAATTTAGTTCTCCCAACACGTGCCTTATACGTTGTAAATAAAGCGATTGATCTGTTTCATCACCGTGGGTTCCACCTTATTGGGATCGACAGAATAGTGAAAGAATCAGAAATTACGAAAGCCACTTTTTATAATTACTTTCACTCCAAAGAGCGACTTATTGAAATCTGCCTGATGGTGCAAAAAGAAAAGCTCCAAGAACAAGTGGTCGCAATGGTCGAGTATGACTTAAACACTGCCGCAATAGATAAACTCAAAAAGCTTTATTATTTACATACCGATTTAGAAGGGCCGTATTACTTATTATTTAAAGCTATTTTTGAGATTAAAAATAGTTATCCCAACGCCTATCAGACCGCAATGCGCTATAGAACATGGCTCAAAAATGAAATTTACAGTCAGCTTAGAATGCTAAATGCGGATGCTTCTTTTAATGATGCCAAGCTATTTGTATATATGGTGGAGGGCACAATCATTCAGCAACTCGGTAACAACCAAGTGGATGAAAAGGATAAACTATTAGATTATTTTATATCGAAGTTTTCTTAGAACAGCGCTCTATAAGAAACAAAAGCCCCGATAATGGGGCTTTTATAATGTTAGTTACTAACTAAAATCTCAATTACCACTTATGGCTATAAGAAACTTTCAGCGTTGCACCATTTGCCACTAAATGGCTAGTGTTATTACCCGATCTTAATAATTGGCTATAGAGAGGATAGTATTTGCGGTTAAACATGTTTTCTAAACCAATCGTCACAGTGTCTTTTTTGTTAAGCGCAAAGCTACTGATTAAATCTGCTGTTGTATAAGTTTTTACATCATAGCGACCAAAACTATTTATACCGTGTAAACGGTAGTCTTCTGAACCGAAGTAAGTAGCTTGTAGACGATTTGTCCAAGTTTCAGTTGGACTATAAGAAACGTAAGCTGTGAGTTTTAACGGTGGGATACGGAAGCCTGTCATATCTTGTTCAGTACCATTTTGCGGTTTTTCACGGC
This sequence comes from Acinetobacter sp. AKBS16, assembly GCF_002899995.1. Taxonomy (NCBI): domain Bacteria; kingdom Pseudomonadati; phylum Pseudomonadota; class Gammaproteobacteria; order Moraxellales; family Moraxellaceae; genus Acinetobacter; species Acinetobacter sp. AKBS16. The sequence continues at coordinate 13,552 of NZ_POYH01000075.1, forward strand.
CTTTCATCCATGTAACACTACCACCAGTTCCCCAAACATTGGCATCGTCCAGATAGTCAAAAGTTGCTTCAACACCAGTGACTTTTTCTTTAGTTCTAGCGAGGACTAAACCATTGTTGAATGATTGTACAGCACCAAGGTCAGAAGTAGAGTGGAAGACCGCTAAGCTTGAAGAAAAATTATTGAAATTTCCTTTCCAGCCCAACTCATAATTATCGACTTTTACAGGTTCTAAGAATGACGAACCAAGGTTAAAACCTTCACCAGCATTACGAATAATTAAACCTACATCAGGTAATTGAAAACCTTGGTTAAACGATGCATAAATTGAATGTTGGTCGTTTGGAGAGAAAGTCACATTAGCATTGTACAACCATGCATCAGCTTTCACTTTTCCGCCCTGAACGGTGTAAGGGTTAGTTTTGCCTAATTGTGATAATGGAACAAAGCTATCAATTTGGGCATAGCTGTCTTCATAACGCGTACCAGCTTCTGCCGACCATTGGTCATTAAAGCGATGCTTTAACTGTAAAAAACCACCAATACTTTGTGTGGTGAGTTCAGGTAAATAAATAAGTTTGCCAATTTTTACAAACTCTAAGCCACCAGATTGGTCATAAATTTTTTGATCAAAAATATCTAAAGGCATTTCGCTTTTTTCGCGGCTAAAGTCACCACCCCAAACCAATGAGGTGTCACCTAAAAACTCAAGTGGTGTAGTCACAGTTAAGCGGCTACCGAGTACATTATTTTCTTGATAGATCTGATCGACTTGTCCACCACGATTTGCATTTTTTCGTGCATCAAATGGTGAAAAACGAGTAAAGAAGTCGCGGTAATAAATTTGGGCATCAACCTTATTGCCAAAAAAGTCTTTATGGTTATAAGTTAAATTGTATATCTGGTTTTCGTTTTTATTTTGGTCTTTTAGCTTTAAGCCTTTAATTGCTTTCGCTGGCACTGTTCCGGCAGGGGCATTCTTCACACTTGGGTCAGATGCATAATCTGAATCTTGCTCGGCATTATAGTAGTTTGCAGCAAACTGGACATATTGGTTGTCATCAATATGGTAACCAAGCTTACCGCCGATGCTATAGCCATCAGAATCATATAAATCACCCTGACTTGGTTCTGGAGCAACACGGTCACCACTTGCATCGTACGGACTACCAATACGTTGGTAACCAAAGTCGAGTGCATAGTCAAAAGCGTTAAAGCTGCCTGTGAAATATTGATGAATATCGCCACTTAAAGCATTAGAACGGAAATTTGTTAAAGGTGTTTGTAGCCCAACGACTGTTTTGGCGGTAGGTTCGCCACCAGCCGCTTTCGTGGTAATTGAAATAATACCGCCAGAAGCGCCACTACCATAAATTGCGTTACTACCGCGAATGACTTCAATGTTAGCAATACTTTCAGGGTCGATAGCTGAAAGACCTCTTGATGTGTCGCGTGTCAGGTTCATTGGAACGCCATCGACCAAGATGAGGGCATTACGGCCCCGTAAAGTTTGACCATAATCGGTAATGGTTCGGCTTGAGTCGGAAAGGCCCGGTACGGCTTTAGCTAAAACAGTTGCAATATTTCCAGATGAACCATTTCTTAAAAGTTCAATTTGTTTTTCATCTAGCTTGGTCACTTGTTTGGCAGATGTAGAAAGTTCATCTGCACGTGAAGCGGTGATTGTAATTGTAGGGAGTGCTTCAGGTTTTTTTTCAGCATCTGTTGTCTCAGAAGGCGAGGCTGCAAAGGCCGAGTTTGAGAGAAAGATGGCTCCACCAAGTGATAGAAGTGGAATGATATTTTTTGCTTCAGACTTCCTAGTAAAAAGTTTATTACTTTTTATCTTATTTCCCATTTTCTCGCCCTGAGAGTGATTGTAAATTCGTCGAATTATAAATGAGAATGATTTTAATTAATAATATTATTAATCTATATAATAGAAGTATTTGTGGCTCTTAAATAAACATAAATAACAAAAGATCTTCTAAGAGAGTTAAGAGTTTTGATTAATTTAATACATTTTAAAAGTCTTAAAACTTGTTCATCTGTAGCATTCTTAAGGAATAAAAATCTCTTTTTATATAGGTACAAAGAGAAACAGTGACTTGAGATCAATATCTTTCCACCTATTCCATACTTGTTAATCTATTTATTGTCTAGTCGAATAGTAGTGATCAGCTTTTATCTAATTTTACGATTGAATATTACTTCCTTGTTGTATTTATGACGACATATGTAAACAAGCCTTAATCTATAACACATGAACACTTTAAAATTATTGAAAATAAAGTTTTAAGGTGTAGGTTTTGGATTTTTTTAATTTTTATCGTGATCTTCAAGCTGAGTTAAGCAACTATCCTTGGCTAGAAATGCTAGTTTCGCTCACACTTTTGATCCTTTTTGCTGCATTAGCAAATTTCATTGCTAAACGAATTATTGTTCGGGGAATACGTCATTTAGTGACTAAAATTAAGTCACTCAACCAGTCAGTTTTTGCCCAGCATAGTGTCATTAAGCGATTTGCCAATATTGTGCCGGCCATTGTTATTATGAATGGTATTACCACCGTTCCGCATTTGTCGGAAAAAGCGGTTGCTTTAGTACAGATGGGCGCACAGGCATTTATTTTTCTCACGATTGCGCTCACCATTAGTGAATTATTAAATATATTTAATTTAATCTATCAGCGTAATCCAAAATCTAGAAACAAGCCGATTAAAGGTTACTTGCAACTCGTTAAACTCATTATTTTTGTTGTTTGCGGATTAATGATTTTGGGTACATTCCTGAAAAAGGATGTATTTACGTTGTTGGCTGGCTTCGGTGCAATGGCAGCCGTATTAATGTTAGTTTTCCAAAATACGATTTTGTCATTGGTCGCGAGTGTACAAATTGCCTCTTATGACATGGTACGTATTGGGGACTGGATTGAAATGCCATCGCTCAATGCTGATGGTGATGTCATTGATATTTCATTGCACACAGTGACCGTTCAAAACTTTGATAAAACATACACCACGATTCCAACCAATAAACTTGTGACAGACACTTTTAAAAACTGGCGTGGTATGAGTAATGCGGGCTGTCGCCGTATGAAGCGTTCTCTTTATATCGATCAAACTAGCGTGCACTTCATGACCGAAGAAGAGCAACAAAAACTCAAAGATTTTTTATTGCTAGATCAATACCTCAATGCCAAGCAATCTGAGATTGACGAATTTAATAAGCATTTAGGTAGTCAGTCACGTTATAACAAAAGACGCTTAACCAATATTGGAACATTTAGAGCATATGTTGAATTCTATTTGCGCCAGCATAAGGGGATTGCTCAAAATCAAACGCTTATTGTTCGCCAACTACAACCAACGAGTGAAGGTTTACCGTTAGAAATCTATGCATTTACCAATACCACTGCATGGGTTTCTTATGAAGCAATTCAGTCCGATATTTTTGATCATCTGATTGCGATTTTGCCTGAGTTTGGCTTAAGAGTGTATCAGGCACCTTCAGGCCATGATTTTCAGAAATTAACAGTAGAATAAACAACTGTTAGCGTGCTATCTATTTTATTTTCAAATAGATAGCATCTTTTTAATAATTTTATACATTAATTTATAACTATTCTTAGAAAATTATTATTAAATAGCTGTATAAGTTGACTTTGAAAGCTACATGCACATTGTAGCTTAAAAGATTTTAAGCAAACTCAATCTAAAACTTGCAGGAGTAAGGCTTAAGTAACAAATTTGACACTTTGAACAAAGAAAATACTAAATGTTTAAGAATAACAAACAATAAAGTTGCTTTACTAAGATTTGTTAGGTGAGTTGGAGTGTTTGAATGGCTACAGCAATTGAGAACAGAGCTAGACAACTTAAAAACGCTAAACGTGGAGGATATGCGCCAACCATTGCCAAAGACGTAAACAAACATAAAGTACAAAAAATAAGGAGAGCTCTAGACGAAGCCCGGCGATATGTGAGTGAACTAAATGACGAAACGGTTATCTTTGACGATCGGGACGCAAGGCAAAAGGCAGAAGGAGCCAAAGCAATTATTGAAATGTTTGAAGCAGCTTTAAGCGGTGCGTGAGCAGTATCAAACTAAAACATAATCATAAAAGACCTTGCTGAAGACACGGTTAACGTTCTAGCCCCTCGACTAGGCAACTTGGTTATTCAGCAAGGCAGTAAAATAAAAATAATTCAAATATTTCTATATTCTATTTTTTACTCAAAAAAACCAAAAAATACCGGTCAAATAATATTATTGATGAGCTTAATTTTTTTAGAAAATTATTACTAACTATAAAAATTTTTCGGATTGAAAATGTGATGGATTTTGCATTTTTATTCATTGCTGTGGTTCGTTATGGAAGTCAGTTTCAGAACACTCTTATAGATTACATTTGGTATTTCAACACTTACATATTGCAATAATATATTCATCATACTTCCCTAAAAGTCTGATCAATCGCGATGGTCAATATAAGAGGGAAGGAAATATGCCAAAATTTCTAATAATTGCCGAGAAGGTTTATAAAAAACTAGAAGAAGATAAATTGTTTTCAGATAACCTGATCGAACAACTAAATAACTTGGTCAGTATTATTCGTAAAGAGATAAAGGGAACTCCCTGTAAACTCAAATACAATTTTATCGATTTTGAAGAATGCCTAAGTAAACCTTTAAGTGAATGCACGATTAAACTCGACATGAGTTTAATGCCTAAATATAAAAATAAAGGTGAATATATTATGTGGCTAGCGAGCTTTATTGAAAGAATCACGGTTGGCGGGCAGCCAAAATTACCACCACTTTCAAGTATTGTGCCAGCCGACTTTAACGCAAAAAAAGAAGCTCAGACGGTAGTTGAAAATAAAAAAGCAGTATCGGAAGAAAATGCAAAGATGATTGTGAATTATTTTAATTCTGAAGAATATCAGAAAAATAATAAAAAAATAAATCTGGTTTAAAGCCATATAAAAGTGTGTGTCCACCGCACTTTTATAATCGCTGGAAAATTTCAGCAACCGCCTTCTGGGGCGGTTTTCTTTTGCCATATACATACTTAAACAATTACATCATAAAAAATTCCATAACTTATCTGTATAGCATGTTAAGTTTTTCTACACATCTATAAAAATTACGGAAGGGTTTAAACATGAAATGTTCATATCAAGATCTAGATGGAAATATAGTCGAATTAACTTGTGAAAGTTATATACATATACCGTCAGGTGCCAGTGGAAACAAATTGGGAATAGATAATAGGGCAGAAGACTTAATACATATCACTGAAGATTTTAGTTTTTTTAAGAAAACAGAGGCAGATTCAATACCACTCTATCGATTCGCTGTAGATGCTAATTACAATGTTTTTAATAGTGATGAGCTACCAGCTTTGGCACAAATTGGAACCGATTGGAAAGTGCTTAATGAATAACTTTGCGATTGTTAGGTAGCCTATAAGCTAATGCTTTAATATTTTGTAAAATTTATCGAATAGTAAATATTTAACTTATCTTAATACAGGTATTATAAATAGCGAACTGAAAATATAGTCTAAATATTTATAGGCAGTTTTAGACTAGATGTTGATTATATAGAGAGAAAGAACATGAAGCGCCTTATTATATTATTTCTATTAGCTTATGCTACAAGCTCCTTTGCTCAAGTGCCATTCGAAGTCAGTAAAAGTTGTTTTGTAGTGAATGGTAGAAATATTACTGAGCCTTGCTTACTTTCTTCTACAAATAACTCGACATCTAACTTTGAAAGATTAACTTTTGCTAATACAAAAGTTTTTATTAAAGAATCAAATATTTGTTCAAATAACGATTCATGTGTTTCTGTAGGAAGTAATTTGTCGAATTTAAAAGATGCGACTATTTATTATCGTGATTTAAAAACTAAAAAAATTATTGAAAAACCGGAAAAAGATTCATGGACCTGTTTTAAGCAACCAATTGATAAATTAGACTTTTGTATTTCTTATAATTAATAAAATCTATTTTTAATAAAGAAAAATCTAAACTATTCTTGGGCATTAAATGCTTCATGGTAGCTTACATCACCTTTAGGAACATAATTTTGAAAACTTAAGGCTTGGAAGTATTCAGGGGGCACACCAGGTAGTTTTAGGTCAGGGTATGCCTTAAAACCAAAGCGACTGTAATACTTTGGATCACCTAATAAAACACAACCTTTTGCGCCTGATTTTTTTAATTTTTCTAAAGAGCTATTCATAAGCAATGATCCAATGCCTTGTCCTTGCTTATTCGGCGCGACAGAAATAGGTCCTAAGCCATACCAATTCTTTTCACCTGATGAAATTTGCACTGGTGAAATTGCCACATGCCCAACAATAGTATTATCTTCAACCGCAACTAAAGACACTGTAAGTTGTTTATGCTTTCTTAAACTATTAACAATAAAGTGTTCAGTATGGCTCGTATGTTCAGCATTTAGAAATGCCGCTTTAGTCAATTCTTCAATTTCTTTAATATCTTCTTCTCGCTCATCGCGAATAAAAATATTCATCTTAAGTTTGATCCGTTTTTCTCAGCTACTCTTTTATTTTTAGAATCAATCGGCTTAGTTAGGCATAAATTTCAATCATAAAAACTTGTATAGGCCATAAATAAAATAAATGAAAGTAATATTGATAATCAGTATCAAATGATAATTATTCTTTGTATTATTCATGTAATTTTTTTAAAGCTACTTAAAGATTATGCAAAGGACTACGAAACACTTTCAAATTAATGCATTAGCACTTGCTATAGCAATGAGCACAATTTCAGCGCATGCAGAGACTGATCAGCAGACTTCGGAATATGGAACTCTTCCTACCATTAAAGTAAAAGCTGGAAGTGGCGAAGAAAATGAAAAAAGTTATATAGCAGGGAAAACAGATACAGCGGTTCCACTGGGTTTATCCGTTCGTGAGATTCCACAATCTGTTTCTGTCATTACTCAACAGCGTTTACAAGACCAGCAATTGTCAACTTTGGTTGAGGTCGCTGAAAATGTTACAGGGGTAAGTGTCAACCGTTATGAAACCAACCGAGGCGGAATCTATTCACGTGGTTTTGTAGTAGATAATTATATTATTGATGGTATTCCCACCACATATAGCTTGCCTTGGTCTTCAGGTGAAATTTTCTCAAGTATGGCCTTATATAATCATATTGATGTAGTTCGAGGGGCAACAGGTCTTACATTTGGTGCTGGAAATCCATCTGCTGCGATTAATATGGTTCGTAAGCGTGCTACGAGTACAGAGCCAACTGCTAACGTAGAAGTGAGTGCAGGGAGTTGGGATAATTACCGTGTTATGGGTGATATTGCCAACTCCCTTAATCAATCAGGGACAGTACGTGGACGAGCAGTGGCCCAATATGAACAAGGCGACAGCTATACCGACTTGTTGTCTAAAGAAAAGCTAACTTTACTGTTAAGTGCTGAAGCAGATTTATCTGAAAATACCCTTTTATCGGGTGGGGTAACTTATCAAGAAGATGATCCGCGTGGACCAATGTGGGGAGGTTTACCTGTCTGGTTTAGTGATGGCACAAAAACGAACTGGTCTAAAAATACCACTACAAGTGCTGACTGGACACGTTGGAATGTTAAATATACCAATCTATTTGCAGATTTAACTCATAAATTTAATGACAACTGGTCAGCTAAACTGTCTTATTCTCATGGTAAGCGTGATGCTAATTCAAAGCTTTTATATGTTTCGGGTAGTGTAGACAAAAATACTGGTCTAGGGCTATCTCCTTATGCATCAGCGTATGACCTTGAGGTAGAGCAAGATAACGCTTCTTTGCAGCTCAATGGTAGTTTTGATTTGTGGGGCTTAGAGCAAAAGGTTGTTTTGGGTTATCAATATTCCAATCAGGACTTTACAGCGTATGCTCGTTCAACTGATACAAAAATGGAAATTGGCAATTTCTTTGAATGGAACGGCAGCATGCCTGAGCCAGTGTGGAATGCACCTACACTCAATGAAAAATATAATATTGAACAAAATGCACTATTCGCTGCGACTTATTTAAATCCGATTGAGCCTCTAAAATTTATTTTAGGTGGGCGTTTTACAAATTATGAAAAGAATATATATGGTCGTAGTTCATCCATAAAATATGACCACGAATTTGTTCCTTATGCAGGTATTATCTATGATTTCAATGATGTCTATACTGCATATGCAAGTTATACCAGTATTTTTCAGCCTCAAGACAATAAAGACTTTGATGGAAACTATTTAGACCCGGTTGAAGGAAACAGTACTGAAGTAGGCTTAAAATCTGCATGGTTTGATGGACGTTTGAATGGTACTTTAGCGCTTTATCATATTAAGCAAGACAATTTAGCTCAGGAAGCAGGACAAGTTACTCGTAACGGGGTAAAAGAAACCTATTATCGGGCAGCAAAAGGTGCGACGAGTGAAGGTTTTGAAGTTGAAGTAAGTGGACAAATCACACCAGACTGGAATATTACAGCAGGTTATAGCCAGTTCTCTGCCAAAGATGCAAATGATGCCGATGTTAATACCCAACTTCCTCGCAAGATGATTCAGACATTTACCACCTATAAATTACCGGGCAAATTAGAAAACATAACCGTGGGTGGCGGGGTAAATTGGCAAAGCAGTACCTATATTAATGCCGAAAATCCCAAAGAAGTTATTGAGAAAGTTGAGCAAGGAGATTATGCACTTGTAAACCTTATGGCTCGTTATCAAATTACAAAAGATTTTTCGGCTCAGCTTAATATTAACAACGTATTTGATAAAAAATATTACGGTGTTTTCCCGGCATATGGCCAAATTACTTTAGGTGCCCCTCGAAATGCGGCGCTAACACTACAATATAAGTTTTAATGAAGTTATTTTTTTAAAGCACCTAAGGGTGCTTTTTTTATAATTCTAAAAAAGAGCTAAGTATCAAAATAGCACTGGTTTTCACCTCTATTTTTTACCATTTGATAAAATTATTTTTAACTAAAATTTTACCGTTCGTCTGCTAATTAAGATAACTAAGTCATCAATTTATATATGAAAATGTGATGGATTTAACTTAAATTTATTTGCTTAAAAATTATACTAATTGATAAAAAATATAACTTGGCTATATTCCAAGAACATATTGCAGAGTTAGCAATATGCATTTCTAGGATGGAATAAAAATGAAAATAAAATTATCGAAAATAGTAATAGCCAGCTCATTATTGATATTTGCAAATATGAGTTATGCAGAGGGAGTAAAACGGTTTTCTGTCTCGGCAGGTTGGTTACATGTAATGCCTCAAGGTAAAGCTAATCCATTTAATATCAATACAAGTGTTAAAAATGGAACAGTTGCTAAAGTTGGAAGCATTTCGCCGACCAGTTTCTTAAACTCCGTTGATCCTAATGCTACAGAGGTAGATGTAGGCGGTGAACCTTTTAATCAAAAAGAGTTTCTTGAACTCGCTTTAAATGATGACTTTTTAAAAGGGCTCTTACTTGATGAAGAAGGCAATATAAAACCTGAGGTAGCAGGTGAGGCAACGATTCAAGGGTTAGAGCAGTGGCATCAAAATGATGCTGGCCTTGAAGTAGATGACACAGACACATTAGGGCTTATGTTTAACTATTACCTCAATGACAATGTGTCTTTACAATTTATTGGAGGCATTCCCCCTAAAGTCGATATTAAAGGTCAAGGCGAAATCTTGGCTCCATTAAGTGGTGTCGCGTTGTCACCACATGAGTTAGTTAAAATTCTTTTTCCGAACGGCATTACCTTAGGTCAAGCGGTCCCGATTACCAATTTAGGCAATAAACCTAAAGCAGCTAGTGTTCGTGCCTGGACACCTGCAATTGAAGCACAATATCAATTTGGGAAGAGTGGGGTGAACAAGTTT
>NZ_POYH01000075.1:23569-42908 GCF_002899995.1 Acinetobacter sp. AKBS16
AGACCTTATTTAGGTGTGGGGTTAATGTATGCTCATTTTAATGATATTAAGCTAAATGACGAAATTCGTTCTGACCTGATCTCTGCAGGTCATATGATTCAAAATGTGTTAGATGGTAAGGCTGGGGCTGCCTTGGATCGTAAAGAGTCGAGTGGAAATATGGTGGTTAAAGTAGATGCAGATGATGCGATTGCGCCTATATTTACTGCCGGTTTTACTTATGATTTTAATGATTCTTGGTATACGGTTGCCTCAATATCTTATGCAAAACTAAATAATCGAACACAAATTGATGTCATTAACCAAAATACGGGCGCTCGCTTAATTCATGGGTCAACTAAAGTTGATATTGACCCGATCATTACATATTTAGGGGTGGGCTACAGATTTTAATTTTTTAATCATTTGAAGCAGTATCCTGAAGATGAATTCAATAAACTAAAATCTTTGGGATACTTTTTCATTTTACATTTCTTTGTGAACACTACAAAAAAGTCTATAAATCTATGCTGATCGTAATATTGATAGCCAGTATTTATAAGCTAATCAATTAAAACTGTATGAGGTGAGATATGACTAAAATTATCGCTACCCTAGGTTTAGCAGCAATCGTTTCGCTTTCTGTGGCGGCTTGCCAAGGTGAGAATGATACTAAACAGCAAGATAAAACCACGACTCCACACTCAATGGATAAAGACTCCTAATTCTTATAAATTTTAAAGCCTATCGTTAGATGGGCTTTAAAATAACTATGCTGTGTCTTGCTATTCCTAGCTATTGTTAGTGATCAAACTAATCCTGTGTTAATAAGACAGCACTACAGAAAAATATGAATCTTCTTTTATATGTACCAGTTGGTTTCCATAGCTTGCATTGAATTGCATACGGTTTTTATAGTACATGTACTTAAAGCCACTTTGATAAAATGACTCATTATGGCCATTACCATAAATTTCGGCTGTAAAATTTAAAGGGTTGATAAGTTAAGTTTAATGACACTCACTTTTGAATAGCGAAGAAATAACTTACAAATCCAAACGCTACTCATCAAATCTATACATAAAGTTAAATTTAATAAAATTATCTTTCTTATAATAATTTAAAAATAATTTTGAGGACTAAAGATGAAAAAAATCATTAAAATTTTATTATTATCTAGTTTGATTTCATCTATACCATTATCTGTAATTGCTAAAAATGTTGAGACTAAAATAAGCTTTTTAAAAGGTTCTTCTCAAACTACATTAACCGGAAAGTTTCAAGGTTATGATGATGTAAGATATCGAGTTTTTGCAAAAAGTGGTCAGATTTTAAAATTTAATATTAATAGTTATGGTAATTTAGCTTATATTAATATTTTCGCTCCAGGTCAAAAGCCTGGTAAAGATAAGCCATTATTCGTGGGTTCGACTGTAGGTTTTTCAGGTGAAGTAACGCTACCTGTCGATGGTGATTATATTGTTCAAGTTTATCAAATGAAAAAAAGCGCACAAAGAAATAGAGCAGTTTCTTTTAATCTAGATCTACAAATATTAGATAATAAAAAATAAAATGATAATTAAAAGATTTATATAAAAGCTCTAATAGTTAGAGCTTTTATATAAGTAAAAAATAGCGTAGTGTTAATTTAAATAAATTGAATCAATAATCCCGCATTTTTCAACAAAACTTAAATCATGTGAAACTAATAGCACAGCACCTTCATAACTAGAAATAGCATTTGCAAATAACTCTCTTGACTCGATATCTAAGTGGTTTTCTGGCTCATCAAGTAATAAAAGTTCAGGCATAGGCTGAACATGGCTCAAACCTAGTAAAGCAACTTTTAACTTCTCACCACCACTGAGTTGAGCTAAGGGATATGTGCTTTTATCACCACGAATCCGAAGCTGACCTAATAAATTTCTCCACTCTAACTCAGTAATATTTGGGTTAATATTTCTTAAGTTTTCAACAGCAGAGAGATGGTCTAATAAAAAGCTAAAGTTCTGGTCGAGATAAAAGCAATTTACAAACAGTTTAATTTCATCTGTAGCAGTTACAGCAGATTGATCAATCTGTTTCAGCAAAGTTGATTTCCCAATACCATTTCGGCCAACCAAATGAATCTTTTGACAAGCTTTTAAGGCGAGATGAATTGGTTGTTGTGTCCCATAGTTGAGTTTTAAGTTATCAATTCTAAGAATTTCTCCTGATCTTTTTTGAAAAGAGGGGAATATAAATTGTTGGGGCTTAACAGTTTCTAGAAGTACTTTTTTACTCTTCAAGTCTTGCTGGCTTTGATCGATTTGACGCTGATGTTGAGAATGAATTGCTCCTAGGCTTTGCCCAGCCTGTTCTTTTTTAAAATCGAGCAAAATTTTAGCTTGCGAGTTTGAGTCACGAAGTTTGTTGCCAGCACGTTCACGTTTTTGGGCTTTCATTAAAACTTCATGCTGCTTTTGCTTCATGTGCTTAACTTCACGTTGATGCAGATGTACTGACTGTTCTAAAGCCTCGATTTGCGACTGATATTGCTCATAAAATTTTTCATAATTTCCTGTAGTGTGCTGTAGGCCATGCTCATTTAAGTGATAAATATGGTCGACTTCATTTAACAAATTCAGATCATGACTAATAATAAAAGCGCCTGCTAGATGTTTCTTTAACTGAGCAATTAGCCACTGTCTAGCTTCTTGATCGAGATGGTTGCTTGGCTCATCAAGTAATAGGTAATGATTAGTTTTTAAAAATAATGCGGATAAGGCTAACTTGGTTTTTTGGCCTTCGCTCAACTGCTTAACAGGAAAGTCTAAATCGGTTGGTAGCTGAGCAGACCGTAGTAAAGCCTCCCAAATATTAGGAAGATCCCAATGTCCTTCTAACAAATCATAATCATCGTATTCAGCTTCGCCTTGTTCCACTCTTTGAAAAGCGTTGTAAAGATGGTTGACCTCTAAAGCTTCTGCAATTGTGACTGATTGGAGACGAGTGAGCTGAGATAAATATGCATGATTGGTTTGCCAGTTTATTTGACCACTTATATGCATTTCTGTAGTGGGTGAAATCTTGTGAAGCAATTGCATAAGTAAAGACTTACCTTGACCATTGCGGCCAATTAACGCTGATACTTGATGATGCTCAAGTGAGAAATTCAAGTCTTTAAACATCACTTTTGAAGGAAACTCCAAAGTGAGTTGTGATATTACACATGCCTGCTGAGTCATAAGAACCTCATAAATACAGGATGTACAAAATAGGAATGTAAAGCTTTAAATAAAGACGCTAAGTCACTAAAGAATAGTCTATTTTGCACATCAAAAAAGAGAAAATTGATGAGAAAAAAGACTTACTTCATTGGCGTGACTCACAAAATAGAGGGAAAGAGAACAATAGTGTATAACGGTTTTTAAGCTGTGTAAAACTTATGCATTTTTTACGATAAAAAGCCTAATCAATGGATTAGGCTTTTAGTCGACTCAGCAATTATTCTTTTACCACCAAAACTTGGATTTTAGTGCTGTTTAGAACATCTTGCGCAAAACTACCCAAAATAAGTTTTTGGAAACCTTTACGACCATGTGAACCAATAACAATCAGGTCTGAACCCAACTCTTCTACAGCTTTAAGAATGCCATCAGATGAGATTTCACCTTGAATAATTTGTGTTTCAATATCAACACCTTCTTCAGCGCATAGGGCTTTTACTTTCGCAAGTGTTTTTTCTGCATTAGCACGCGCTTCAACAAAATAATCTTTTACAACAGGAGAGATGTAATAGAAATCGACACCACTAAACGGATCCACTGCAACTAGACTAATTGCTGTAAGTTTACTACCAAAAGCTTTAGCGATATGGGCCGCTTGTCGTGCTGCTGCCAAAGAAATCTCAGAACCATCTACAGGTACAATAATATGTCGGTAATTCATAATGTTATTCCTCTTATTTACAAGTTGTTATATGTATGAAGCTTTTCTTACTTAAAGATTAACACATTTGTTTAAAGGTAGAAATCAATTCAATTCACTTGTAGTTAAATTAAATGGAATTTAATTATATATTTGATTTTTAATGATTTTATTTGAGAGTGATAAAGAGGGATTTGAAACTAAGCCCAATTTAATTTTTTAGAAGAACTTTACAATAAATTACCTTTCATATTTTTGTCACACAGAAATCGTATAACCGAATCATATGTAAGGGGGAAGTAGTAAGATATGGCCGATTTAACAGCAAAGAAAGTCAGTAAACTTATCGAGGAATTTCGCCAAACTGGTAAAGAGCCAGAAAAGCTAGTGATTGGATATAAAACTTATGCAAGACTCATGGCAGATGATAAGTTTGCAGAAAAAGTTGTTCCTTCGTTAGAAAACTCAAAAGATCGATTATATAAAAATCTAAAAATAAAACTTATTACTGAAAAACATTATTTTGAAGTTAAATAAAATATAAATGTGATATTTATCACATTTATATTTTTATTGTTTACATTTAGTAGGAATTATTAACATATTGTTTTTAAGTTGATACAAATATGGGGTGTAATCAACATTTGAAAACAGCATTCCTTTACAGACTCGATAGAATAAATTGCTTTTATTTTTAAGTAGTGGAATAAATTGAATGCCAAGTATTAGTGTAATTTTATTTTATATTTTAGCTATTTTAGGCTTTTGCTCTGCTGTGGGAGGATTATTAAGTTTAAGCATGTTTTTAATCATCATCGGTATTGGGCTTATTTGTGCAGCTTTTTTGCTAAAAAAAGAATTTAAAATTGATGTTTTATTCTGGAAATAATCATTGGTTATAAATGATTAAATTAATAAATATAATTAGTTTTCACCTCATATAAATGAGGTGTAATTTAAATATTTTAATATGATATATATTGTTTTAACTTAAATTGATCTAGCTTTTATTTTTCAAAAAACTTATTACAATTCTAAATAAAACCAGAAATTAAAAAATACATTAAGTATTTAAAAATAAAAAGATTTCAATTACGATGAAAGACGAATAAATTAGTTACTGTGGCATTAGGTAAAAAATAACAAAAGCGAGGTGAACACATGACCTATAAATATGAATATGCAGGGTTTTGGTTAAGATTTGGCGCAATGATCATTGATACTCTTATCCTTTTTTTAGCAATTATTCCAGCCGCATGGATCTTTTATCATGGAGATTACGATCTCATATTTGCTACAGGTATGAGTAGTAAACCGCAAAACTATTGGTTTGATATGATCATCAATTATGCATTTCCATTTTTATATACTGTTTTGTGTTGGATCTACTTTGCAGGGACACCAGGAAAACGTCTAATGCGTTTAAAAGTTCTCGATGAAAAGACAGGTAATAAGTTAACTTTCGTACAATCTCTCATTCGCTATATCGGATATATTCCATCTATTTTAGTGTTTTGTATCGGTCTTATTTGGGTCGCATTTGATGCTAAAAAACAAGGATGGCATGACAAGATGGCGAAAACAGTGGTGGTTAGAGAACTGTGAGTTATAGACACTGATGAATTAATAAAAAATTACAAAAAAAATCTTGTGCCTTGTAGAGTAAAACCTATACTTGCCGCGAGTTTATTTAACGGAGATCCTAAATGGGTAATTGTTCGAGGTTCGAGTTTAATTATCAATTAAACCAAAGCCAATACTGAGCAAGGTAACCTTTAGGAGAGGCTATCTTGCAATGAGATAGCTTTGTTAAAAATTAGATTAAACCTATACAAATTACTTGATTTGTAATCATTCACTTCAGCATTTATCTGTTTAGTTTCTCGCTAGAAATGGGGAGAAGCCAATGTTTTTATACGCTTCCATACACGACCGTTATATCTACCAGATTTTAATCTTGGTAAACAATTCGTCTCATGCGATTCAAAGCATTCGGACCATGTTCAGTTATGTGACATTCCGTCAACGTTGGTCTGGCTTTGGGCTAATTTTCTCTTCTTCATCGTAAGTCTACGATCTCCTATTCCTTTCTAAATTAAAAAATTTAAAAGACTTTATTTTCAATAAGGTCGAGAGCTTTGTACGCCTAAAAAATGGAGGATTTCGTGATGAAATTCTGGCAACGACTCTTCACAGCATTTTTACAAAGATTTCATTTGATGCGTTTTTTCGGTCGTAATCGATCTTTTAAAGAGCTACATCAATCTAGTTATGCTCAAGAAATTAGCAAAAATTTATCTAAGCGTTTGCTTAATGCGTCAAGAGCTCAAACGAATGATCTATTAAAACAATTCGATACTCATTTGACGGGGCTTACAGAAGAGCAAGCGTATACACAACAAATGACGGTGGGGCTTAATGAAGTTACTCATGAAAAGCCATTAACTTGGTGGCAACACCTTTGGTATTGCTACCGTAATCCGTTCAATATTTTACTTAGCCTGTTGGCATTGATTGCTTTCTTTACCGATGATCTAACAGGTTCAACCATTATTAGTGTGATGGTAATTCTTTCAACACTACTTCGTTACTGGCAAGAAGCAAAGTCAAATCAAGCTGCGGATGCCTTAAAGGCAATGGTGAGTAATACTGCTACTGTATTGCGCCATCAAGTCAGTGCAGAAGATTTAGAACTTATGCATGAGCGTTATGGCATTGATACTAAAGACCAAACCACTCACCAATTTGAAATACCAATTCAGTATTTAGTGCCGGGTGATGTAATTTTATTATCTGCAGGCGACATGATTCCTGCTGATTGCAGAATTTTAAATGCTAAAGATTTGTTTGTTTCTCAAGCTGCAATGACTGGTGAATCAATGCCTGTCGAGAAATTTCCGTTACAGAAAAATCTCGAAGAAACCAGCGGTTTAGAGCTAGATAATATTGTATTCATGGGGACCAATATTGTTTCTGGTTCAGCTCAGGCAGTGGTTTTAGGTACGGGTATTCAAACATATTTCGGTGCATTGGCTCATCGAGTTACGGCTACTGATCGGAGCACGACTGCATTTCAAATGGGTGTCAACAAAGTAAGTTGGTTGCTCATTCGCTTTATGTTGGTGATGGCACCTGTTGTACTTTTCATTAATGGCTTCACCAAAGGCGATTGGGCCGAAGCATTTTTATTCGCATTATCTGTAGCTGTCGGTCTTACTCCAGAAATGCTACCGATGATTGTGACTTCAACTTTGGCAAAGGGGGCGGTTTTCTTATCTAAAAAGAAAGTGATTGTTAAACGTTTAGATGCGATCCAAAACTTTGGTGCCATGGATGTTCTGTGTACCGATAAAACTGGAACACTGACTCAAGACAAAATCTTTTTATCCCAACATATTGATGTTCAAGGTGAGAAATCAGACTTTGTACTCATGCAGGCATTTTTAAATAGTTATTATCAAACAGGCCTAAAAAATTTGCTTGATGTGGCTGTTTTAGAAGCTGTTGATGATCAGATCAAAATACAGAAGTTACGTTACAAGAAGTTAGATGAAGTTCCTTTTGATTTTGATCGCCGCCGTATGTCAGTCGTGGTACAAACGCCTCAACAAAAAGCCCGTATGATTACCAAAGGTGCAGTTGAGGAAATGTTAAAGGTTTGCCGTTATGTCGAGGTAAATGGCAAAGTAGAGCCTTTAACAAAGCAACGTGAAGTAGCAATTGAGGCATTAACTCAACGCTATAACCGAGATGGTTTAAGAGTGGTGGCAGTAGCGTATCGTGAGTTTAAAAATCATCAGGAAAATTATTCAGTTGTTGACGAAAGTGATCTGATTTTAATAGGTTATATTACTTTTCTTGATCCACCTAAAGAGTCTGCCAAAGAAGCTGTACAGAGTTTACATGCCCATGGTGTAACGGTAAAAGTGCTAACTGGGGATAATGAGTTTGTCACCCAAAAAGTGTGCCGAGAAATTGGCCTGAATTATGATCAAGTTTTATTGGGCGGTGTAATTGAAACCTTAACTGATCAACAACTCAAAAGAGCAGTAGAGCAATACCACATTTTTGCGAAATTAAGTCCGGTTCACAAAGAACGTATTGTTGAGCAGTTAAAAGCAAATGGTCACGTGGTTGGTTTCTTAGGAGACGGTATTAACGATGCCGCTGCTATACGTGCTGCCGATATTGGTATTTCAGTAGATACCGCAGTAGATATCGCTAAAGAGTCTGCAGATTTAATCTTGCTTGAAAAAAGCCTGATGGTTCTTGAAAAAGGTGTGATTGAAGGCCGTAGAACTTTTGCCAATATGCTGAAATATATCAAAATGACGGCGAGTTCAAATTTTGGTAACGTTTTTTCGGTACTTATTGCGAGTGCTTTTATTCCATTTTTACCAATGCTGCCTATTCACTTACTGATTCAAAACTTACTTTATGATGTTTCACAAATTGTGATTCCTTTTGACAATGTGGATGAAGAGTTAATTGCAAAACCACAGCGTTGGCAACCTGAAGAAGTTGGCCGCTTTATGGTGGTGTTTGGACCGATTAGCTCTATTTTTGACATGATTACCTTTGGGTTAATGTGGTTTGTATTTTCAGCAAATACTCCTGAACATCAGACGCTATTCCAATCAGGCTGGTTTGTGGTGGGGTTACTTACCCAGACATTAATTGTCCATATGATCCGCACAGCTCAAATTCCATTTATTCAGAGTCGTGCCGCGACTCCATTATTAATAATGACAGCGGTGATTATGTGTATCGGGATTTTCTTACCAATGGGTCCTTTAGCAAGCTATTTAAAACTACAAGCTTTACCTTTAAGTTATTTCTTATATTTACCTTTAATTTTAGGTGCTTATATGTGTGTTACTCAATGGGTAAAGAAAATCTATATCCGCCGTTATGGCTGGCAATAAAACAATAGGTGCAAAATGAAATTGCAATTTCTACAACATACAGACTTATCAAATATTATTGATACTTTAATTAGTCTCTCGTTTGCTTTTATTTTAGGGGCGTTAATTGGGTTCGAACGTCAGTATAGGCAACGTACAGCTGGTCTTCGAACAAATGTTCTAGTTGCGGTAGGTGCAGCAATTTTTGTAGATATTGCAATTAATCTTACTGGAGCAGATGGAGCTGTTCGGGTAATTGCCTATGTTGTTTCGGGTATTGGTTTTTTGGGTGCGGGTGTCATTATGCGCCAAGAAGGCAACATCCACGGTTTAAATACCGCAGCGACTTTATGGTGTTCTGCGGCAGTAGGTGCTGCCGCGGGTGCTGATTTAATTATTGAAGCAATATTGGCGACAGCCTTTATTTTATCTGCCAATACACTATTAAGACCGATTGTCCATATCATTGACCGTCGTCCGTTAGACGATGACACAGAAGTTTTACATGTAATTTACATTATATGTGACCGAAGTCAGAGCAAGGTCGTTATGGATGAATTAAACCTAACCTTAAAGCATCATAATTATCCTGCTAAAGATATTGATGTCACACCTTTTGGAGAAAAAGAGGTTGAGATAGAAGTAACGCTAATTGCAACTTCAATTGAAGCAGAAGAAGCACAACACATCATTAATCACTTAAATGCAATGCCGCAAATACGGCAAGCATTTTGGGATAAAAACACAATTAATTAATTTAACGAGAGTTTGCGCTTAATTTTTTATGAATTTCTCTAAATGATGAAGCGCAAACTCTTTCGTTTAAGCCTTATTTTTTAGCTTTAAATTTAAGGACTATAAATACAACAATACCGACAACCAGTCCCCAGAAAGCTGAACCAACACCGAAAAATTGGATACCTGACGCACTACATAAAAAGGTAAATAATGCCGCTTCGCGGTCTTCAACTGGACCAAACGCTAGTGCAATGTTATGGCTAATGGTACCAAGTAAGGCAATGCCTGCTAACGCTACAATAAAAATATGAGGAAAAGACATCAGCAAGCTTGTGAGGGTTGCAGCAAATAGCCCCATCAACACATAAAAAAAGCCACAGCTTATACCCGCAATATAACGTTTGCTTGGATCAGGATGAACTTGGTCATCTAAGCTTACGGCAGCACTTATCGCAGCAATATTAACGCTGTAACATCCAAAAGGTGCGAGCACAACTTGAGTTAAACCAGTCCAACCAATCAGTTGATTAACATGTGGTTTATAGCCATAACTCTTGATCATGGCTATACCAGGTAAATATTGCGACGCCATGCTAATCACAAAAAGTGGTAATGCTAAGCCTAAAAGTGCTGACCAGCTAAATTCAGGACTAATCCAAACGGGTTTAGCCAAGGACCACTCAAGAGTAGGCATATGAAAGTCTAAAAAAACAGGGCAGAGGGCAATACCTGCCAGTGCGGTAAATACAATGCTGTAACGCGGCCATAATCTTTTTGTAATGACATAAATAGCGAGTAAAGATAAAACAAATGTCCAATCATTTTGCAAGCTCGCGAAAAGCGAAATCCCAAACTTAAGCAAAACTCCGGCAAGCATGGCACTGGTTAAGCTTTGTGGTATATAGGAAAGCGCTTTTTGGAATATACCTGAAAAGCCTAAAATCGCAGTAAGTAAACCACCTACTAAAAAAGCGCCAATTGCTTCATTTAAACTATAGCCACTACCTGTTGCCATAATTAAAGCAAGACCAGCGGTTGACCATGCCGTCGCTACAGGATATTTAAATTTCCAAGAAAGAATGAGTCCTGATAAGCCAATACCCAAACCCAAAGCCCAAAACCATGAAGTGATTTGTTCAGGTGAAGCACCTAAAGCTTGAGCCGCCTGAATCACTAAAACGGCCGAAACACTAATACCAATGAGAAAGGTAATAAAACCAGCAAATACTGCTGGAATTGAAAAATCTTGAAGAATTTTTTGCATGATACGTATTCTAAATCCAAGAAAAATTAATAGGCTTCTGCCATTGCTTCCAGTTGGGGTGAATTTAACAATTTTTTTTAAGAAGGTGCTTTCTATTTTTAGGTTAAAAAATAAATAATATTTTTAAATTCTTAAATAATGCTATTATTCGTTCCATAAATAACAATGAATCAAGAATATTATTTTATGGATGAGAAAGCTGAAAATTTAACTCCACTAGAACTGAAAATTATGCGTGCCTTACAGGAAAATGGGCGTTTAAGTAATGCTGAATTGGCTAAACTTGTAGGTATTAGTACATCATCTTGTTGGAATCATACTCAGCGTCTTTTTAAGATTGGAGCAATCTTGGATGTCCGTGCTCGGATCAATCCCAATACGGTTCAACGTGGTACTGTGGTGTTAGTCGGTGTAGTTTTGGACCGTTCAACTCCTGACAGCTTTCAAGCATTTGAACAAGCGTCGGGTGATTTGGAAAATGTTTTAGAGTGTTATCTGGTGGCGGGAGAAGTCGATTATTTTCTAAAAATTCGTGTTAAAGATTTAGCAGCGTTTAACCGATTTCATAGTGAAAAGATTATTGCCTTACCCGGAGTAAGACAAGTCAGAACTTTTTTTGTACTTAATGAAGTTAAAACAGATGGCATGCTGGACTTTTAGCAGTTCATAATGTTTTAACTTTCTAATGCAAAAGCTTATTAGAGTAAAAATAATTAAATCGTTGAGGTTGCTAGTTTTAAACCAAATCCGAAAAATAGAATTCCTACTAAAAAGATTCCGCTTGCAGCAATTTTATGGTTTTCTTTAAAAAATGCCGAGAGTTTAATTCCAGAGAAGATTAATGCAGTTAAATAACTAAAGCTAATTATCTGTAAAATAATTGCTAAAATTAAAAAGCTCAGAGCAGGATAAGCATAATCCGGTTCAACAAACTGCACAAAGAAAGAGAGGAAAAATAAAATCGCTTTAGGATTGAGTAAACTAATACTGAGTGCTGTTTTATAAGGATGAACTTTATCTAAAGCAGGTAAATCAGCCATTTCTGGTTGAGTTTGATTACGTTGTTTCCAGCGTTGAATACTGCCTTGTAACAGTTTAAAGCCTAAATAAGATAAATAAAGTGCACCTGTTAATTTAAGAATGACAAATACCCATGGGAATGCCTTAAGTAGAGAAGCAGCTCCGAGTACTGTACATAGCATTAAAATAAGGTCACCAGTGAAAATACCGAATGCACCCATATATCCGGTTTTAATCCCGTAACGTGAAGCAATTGACATCACATATAGAGAGTTGGGCCCTGGCAATAACACAATTAGGAATGTACCAATAATATATGTTGTTAAATCTGTTATGCCGAACACGAGAAACCCAATAAAAAACCGATTTTTGTCATGATAACAAAAATCGGTGATTTTGTATGAAAAGTGCAGTTTTTTAGGATTTTATTTCCGCATCAATTCCAAAAGACTGACGTAACAAAAGGCTTAATTGGTCACGTGCTTTGATAAAGCCATCAACACCGCCTTGTAAAAGCTGGAATGCCATTAAGTCATGGTTAAGTTCATCTTTAAAACTTTGCTCATCTTGAGCTGGTCTAACAATCGCTTCTGCTTGTTTTGCTTGAGATACATCAAGGGCCGCATCAACTGTACGGGTATCTTGCTCAAGCTGGGTAAGTAAGCTTGGCGAGATCGTCAGTAAATCACATCCAGCTAGACCAAGCACTTGATCAATACTACGGAAGCTCGCACCCATCACTTGAGTTGGAATGTTTTGCTGTTTGTAATAGGTATAGATTTTCTTAACTGAAACGACACCTGGATCTTTTTCGATTGGGTAAGCATCTACACCTTCAGCTTTTTTGTACCAGTCTAAAATACGGCCTACAAAAGGTGAGATTAAAGTAACTTTGGCATCTGCACACGCTTGGGCTTGATGTAAACCGAAAAGGAGAGTGAGGTTACAAGCAATACCTTCAGCTTCTAACACTTTAGCCGCTTGAATACCTTCCCAAGTCGATGCAATTTTAATCAGAATACGTGACTGATCGATACCATAACCTTTATAAAGCTCACATAATTCATGTGCTTTTTGAATGGTTGCTTCGGTGTCGTATGAAAGTGCAGCATCGACTTCTGTAGAAACACGGCCTTCAATAAGTTTTAAAATTTCTACACCAAATTTTACGGTTAAAATATCAATGGTTCTTTCAATCAGTTCATCATTTTTATAGCCTTCTTCTTTGGCTTGATAATAAGCATCTTCAATGAGCTCTTTACTTTCTGGTTGTTCTGCCGCAGCGGTAATTAACGAAGGATTCGTCGTAGCATCTAAGGGACGAAATTTACGAATTGCTTCAAGGTCGCTACTGTCAGCAACAACGGTCGTTAATGTTTTTAATTGGTCAAGTGCTGTATGAGTCATTGATATTCAACATCTTCAATAAAAAATCTTATGTTTTCTTTATAGCACAAACTCTATCCATACTGTCGATATATCAATTGTTATGTTTCAAAGAAAAACGTTTAGGTTCTGCATCTAAATTGAAATGATTTTACGGAGCCGGTTGCATTCGCTTATTACGAATATAGTCAATCAAAAACCGTGCAGCAGCACCGAGTTCACTTTCGCGGCTCCAGACCAAATCAACGTAATATTCAAATCGAGGCGTAAAATCAAATACATCTAATGCTTTAAGCTTGTTGTTTAACTCAGGATTTTCTTTAAACATCTCTTGTGGCAGTACACCCCAACCTAAATTACGTAAAATCATTAAGCAAGCAGAGTGGTGGTTATCTGTACGCCAGTAATGTTTTGAAAATAATAATTCGGGTTTTAATGTTTCATCTCGACTTGCCACCACAATTTGTCTTGTACCTAAAATCTGCTCATATGAGACATGCTCTTGGCTTGCGAGCGGATGGGTTTTTGAAATAACCGGAATTAAGGCTTCACGTTTGAGTTCAACAAACTGTTCTCTATTGTCTAAATGCTCACGTTCAAACATAAGGGCCAGTTGGGCAGTTCCATCTAATAACATTTGAAGCGCATCTTCTTGAGGGGCAGACACAATATTAATTTGTAGATCGGGAAAGCGACTTTCTAGTAGGCAAACATAGTCGGTCCAATTGGTATGTAACAGCTCAGACACCACAACAATAGTAAGATTAGGTTCCAGCCCAGTACTTAATGCATGCGCGTGCTGTTTCCATTGATTCATTTCAATCAATAGTTGCGCCGTTTTTTCATATAGCACTCGTGCTTCGGCTGTAGGAGTAGGTTCGCGGCCTTTACGTTCAAATAAAGTCAGGTTCAGATCAATTTCTAAATTAGCAATCGACATACTCACAGCAGAGGGGACTTTACCGAGTTTCCTTGCTGCTGCTGAAAATGAACCTGTTTCCATAACGGCTTGGAACATGAGAAGTTGTTCTTGATTAATATTCATCTGTCAAAAAAATTGAAAGAACCTAATTGGATTAATCAAAATTATAAAAATAAAATGCACATTATCCAAGTTATTATTGAGTATTTAAAAATGTTGATTTCCAAGAGAAGACTCATTCATGCAATCAGTTATGAAGGAATTTTGTTGGTCATCATTGCGATTGCATTAAGTTTTATTTTTGACATGCCGATGGAAGTGACCGGAACACTTGGTGTGTTTATGGCAGTGGTTTCAGTTTTCTGGAATATGATTTTTAACCACTATTTCGAAAAAGTAGAGCATAAATTTAATTGGGAAAGAACGATCCCTGTGCGGATTTTACATGCGATTGGTTTTGAGGGTGGTTTGCTGATTGCGACTGTTCCAATGATTGCATATATGATGCAGATGACAGTGATTGATGCATTTATTTTAGATATAGGTTTGACCTTATGTATTTTGGTTTATACCTTTATTTTCCAGTGGTGCTATGACCATATTGAAGATAAGTTTTTCCCAAATGCTAAAGCAGCATCACTTCATTAATTCACATAGATTGAAATGAAATAAGCACCCAGATGGGTGCTTATTTTTTTGGTCGATAAATAGAAATTATTTTTCTACAATCGCAACCACACCTTCACCGCCTGCTGTACAGATCGAGATTAATGCGCGGCCTGAACCTTTTTCATTAATTAATTTAGCTGCAGTAGCCAAGATACGACCACCAGTTGCAGCAAATGGGTGACCTGCACCTAAAGATGAACCATTTACGTTCAGTTTAGAGCGGTCAATTGAACCCAATGGTGCATCTAAGCCAAGACGTTCTTTACAGAATTTTTCATCTTCCCAAGCTTTTAAGGTAGAGAGTACTTGAGATGCAAATGCTTCATGGATTTCGTAGAAATCGAAGTCTTGAAGCTTAAGGTTAGCACGCTTAAGCATACGAGGTACTGCATAAGCAGGAGCCATCAATAAGCCTTCTTTAGGACCGTTCTTGCCAATGAAGTCAACAGCTGCTGTTTCAGAGAAAGAAAGATAAGCTAAAACTTCATGTCCGTTTTCTTTTGCCCATTCTTCAGAAGCAAGCAATACCACAGAAGCACCATCAGTCAACGGAGTTGAGTTACCCGCTGTCATTGTTGCAGTTTCGCCTTTACCGAAAACTGGTTTTAACTTAGCAAGTTTTTCAACTGTACTGTCAGGACGTAAGTTGTTGTCACGGTTAAGACCTAAGAATGGAGTCATTAAGTCATCAAAGAAACCACGCTCATAAGCAGCAGCAAGTTTTTGATGGCTGCTTGCAGCTAGCTCGTCTTGTGCTTCACGAGTGATACCCCATTCTAATGCAGTGATTGCTTGGTGCTCACCCATTGAAAGGCCAGTACGTGGTTCACCATTGCTTGGTGCATCAAGAAGCTTTTTAAAATCAATTTTTGTGAGAGCTTTAAGACGGTCTTTACCTGTTTTAGCAACATTAAGCTCAAGTAAAACTTTACGTAAACCATCACCTACAGCAATCGGTGCGTCAGAAGTTGTATCTACGCCACCTGCAATACCTACGTCGATTTGACCAAGCGCAATTTTGTTAGCAACAACAAATGCTGCTTGTAAACCTGTACCACATGCAATTTGGATGTCGTAAGCAGGAGTTTCAGGAGCAAGATCTGTGCTCAACACAACTTCACGAGTCATGTTGAAGTCACGGCTATGTTTTAAAACAGCGCCCGCAACAACTTCGCCAATACGTTTACCTTGTAAGTTAAAGCGCTCAACCAAACCATTCAATGCTGCTGTCAGCATGTCAGAATTAGACGCTTTAAAATAAGCAGTATTTGAACGTGCAAATGGAATACGGTTGCCACCAAGGATTGCAACGCGGCGAACAGTGTTTTGACTCATGGTTTTATCCTGTTGAACAGAAGTTTTGGTTTTTGTTGCTTTTGGTGCTGCAGCTACATTTGAAGATGTAGACGGGGTTGCTGAAGCAGCGCTCTTACTACGAGGGCTACGTGCAGGTGCAGTCGTTGAACGAGTACGTGTCGTTTTTGGTGTATTAGTTGCTGCTTTAGGAGTAGTGCTGTTACGCTTAGTCGTGTTAGAAGCCGACTTTGATGTATTTGACACTTTTTCCTGAGCAGAATTCTCGACTGCTGGATTTTCTTGAGTTGTTTTGCTCATAAGGCTTTTCCAAGCATAATAACGATATTCTTGTTAGCTACCTTAACACAATTCAAATAGACCTGTATTGACTAGAATGACATTGTAGATAGCATTCAGGTCAAGACATCCAAAGATGAACTCAAGTATGATTTGGAGTAACTCTAATGAACGACTGCTTTCATATTGTTTCTATCCATCTCATAACATAATGAAGCCTGTCGTAGAAAATTCATTTCTTTGAGAGATAATAATCATGACTGATCAATACCAAGCATTTACGCAATCTCCTATTGGTAAATTCGTTGTTAAAAATCTGGGTTTACCTTCGCCTGTTGTATTAGAGCGTTTTGAAAGTGCTCAGCCAGTAGTGAAAGGTGCAGTATTGGTTGGCGCGGCGCCGTCAAGCGTTTTGTCTGGTGCGATTGCACAAGTACTTAGCAATATTCATGCAGATAGCTATGTAGGCAATAATGTTGCATTACAACAAGAAGCTGCAAAAGTTGGTTTAAATTTACGTCCATTCAATGCAGGCGATAAAGAATCAAAATTCAAAGCAGTTGTATTTGATGCATCTGGTATTCAAAACTCAGAACAGTTAAACGAACTTTATAAATTCTTTAATCCGATTGCACGTCAAGTTGCGACTTCTGGTCGAGTGATTGTTATTGGTACAACGCCAGAAACTGCAAAAACTGTGAAACAAGCGATTGCTCAGCGTGCACTTGAAGGTTTTATCAAATCTGTAGGTAAAGAATTTAAAAAGGGTATTACTGCTCAAGTTGTGTATGTAGACGAAGGTGCTGCGGCAAACCTTGAATCAACATTACGTTTCTTGCTTTCTCCACGTTCAGCTTATGTATCTGGTCAAGTAATTCGTGTATCTAAGGCAGATGTAGTTGATGTTGATTGGGCAAAACCGCTTGCTGGAAAAACTGCGTTAGTAACTGGTGCAAGCCGTGGTATTGGTGAGGCAATTGCACACGTGTTGGCACGTGACGGTGCTCATGTTATTTGTTTAGACGTACCACAACAACAAGCTGATCTTGACCGTGTAGCTGCTGACATTGGCGGTTCTACATTGGCAATTGACATTACAGCTGCTGATGCGGGCGAAAAAATTAAAGCTGCTGCGGCTAAACAAGGCGGTTTAGATATTATTGTTCATAACGCAGGTATTACACGCGACAAAACTTTGGCAAACATGAAGCCAGAGCTTTGGGACTTGGTCATTAACATTAACTTGTCTGCTGCTGAACGCGTAAACGACTACTTGTTAGAAAACGATGGTCTAAATGCAAATGGCCGCATTGTTTGTGTATCATCAATTAGTGGTATTGCTGGTAACCTTGGTCAAACCAACTATGCTGCATCTAAAGCAGGTGTCATTGGTCTAGTTAAATTTACTGCGCCTATTCTAAAAAATGGTATTACCATTAACGCAGTAGCACCTGGCTTTATCGAGACCCAAATGACTGCTGCGATTCCATTTGCGATTCGTGAAGCTGGTCGCCGTATGAACTCAATGCAACAAGGTGGTTTACCTGTTGATGTAGCAGAAACGATTGCATGGTTTGCATCAACTGCTTCTACAGGTGTAAATGGCAACGTTGTACGCGTGTGCGGTCAAAGCTTGTTAGGCGCTTAAGCACTTTTAGCTAAATAGGGGTGCTTGTGCATCCCTTTTTTATTCAAGAATTTATAAATTATAAAAGGTTAGGTATGAATACTCGTCATTTTAGCCAGCTACCAAAAGCGGCATTGGCTTATCCAAAAGTAGTGCAAGGTTTAATTTTTAAAAAGCCTAAAGGCCCAAAAATCTTACCGCAAGTTGAATATGTGGTAGATACTTTAGAAATTGATCAGAACCATCTCAAAGCTTATAACGAAGTATGTGGCTTTCAAAATAATAGCTTTGTACCAGCAATTTATTTGGCTGTGCTTTCTCAAAGCTTGCAAATGCATATGATGACGGCAGAAGCATTTCCATTTCCAATTTTAGGTTTAGTGCATATCCGTAACCAGATTAAACAGACCAGACCGATTGGCGTAACTGAAAAACTCACTCTCTCATGTAAATTTGGGGAATTAAAACCACATGATAAAGGTGTTCAGTTTGACTTTATTACCACAGCAAAAGTTGGCAATGAAGTGGTGATGGAAGGCTTAACGACTTATTTATCTCGCCAAAAAGTCGAGAAAAGAGTGGGTGAGAAAGCCAAAGAAGAACAAGCGCCATCTTATGTTCCAAAGGCAGAGTGGAATATTTTAGAAAACACTGGTCGCCGTTATGCGAAAGTGTCTGGTGATTTTAACTTAATTCATATTCATGCCATTACTGCAAAAGCATTTGGTTTTAAGCAAGCAATTGCGCATGGTATGTGGAGCAAAGCTAAAGCATTAGCAAACCTTGAATTACCAAATGCTTATGAAGCAGATGTATGGTTTAAGCTGCCAATGTTCTTACCGTCAAAAGTTGAGTTTTTAACTGCAAATGCAGATAAAAAGACTGATTTCTTGATTCGTAATGCCAAATCACAAAAACCGCATGTTGCAGGAACTGTAAAAGCGTTATAAAAATATCAGCAGCCTGAACAGAGGTTTGGGCTGCTTTTGAGCAAAATAACAAAAAATGCAAGGAACTTCATGTGATTAAAGAGATTTTACTGGCCGATACCCATAACTATCATGGTATTTTGGATGAACGTTTTATTGATTTAGCTCACCAGTTTAGCCGTCTTCAAGATGCTAGAACCGGACAAGGTGGAGCTGCATTAGCGGTTTATTTTAGAGGCCAAAAAGTTGTAGATATCTACACCGGTCTAAAATCACAAACTGAAGCTTGGCAACCTGACACATTGGCAGTTTGCTACTCTACGGGTAAAGGTGTACTTGCAACTTTAGCGCATATTTTGGTAAGCGAAGGGTTTTTAGAATACGACAAACCGATTGCGA
>NZ_POYH01000075.1:43010-47633 GCF_002899995.1 Acinetobacter sp. AKBS16
CTATTGGCCTGAGTTTGCTCAAAATGGAAAAGAGCAAATGACTTTGCGTCATGTGCTAAGCCACCAAAGCGGCATGTTTGATGTTCGAAATATCATCGAAAGTGCGAGAGAAATGCTCGACTGGTCACATATGTTAGAGGTGGTCGCGGCGACTAAGCCAAGATTCCTTGCAGGAGAGGGCAATGCTTATCAAGCTTTAACATTCGGTTGGCTAGTCGGTGGCGTACTTGAAAAAGCAACTGGTCAATCTCTAGATCAGCTCATGCAAAAATATCTTGTTGAGCCATTACAGTTAGATGGTGCCTATTTTGGAACGCCTGCAAGTGAGTTGGATCGTGTAGCACGTTTAATTATTCAACCAAAACCAGAAAAACCAGCATCTACTCAAGTTGAAAAACCTAAAAAGCCACAGACGCGTAAGAGTTCACTCTCTGAAAAAGTGATTACATGGACGGGTCAAGACCCGCAAGATTTTCAGGATGCCATGATTCCAAAAGGAATGAAAAATTTTAGTTTCTTTAGTGATGAGGGACTGCAAGCAGTTATTCCAGCGGCAAACGGCACTTTTACTGCAAATAGTCTTGCTAAAATTTATGCGATGCTGGCAAATCAAGGTGAATGGGATGGACATCAAATTATTTGCCCAGAAGTATTTAAAGAGCTCAGCACCATCCAAAGTTATGCACGTGATCGTGTTATGCCAATTCCGATGAATTGGCGTTTAGGCTATCACCGTATTATTACCATGGGTAAACGAGCTAAAAATGGATTTGGGCATATTGGCTACAATGGTTCAGGTGCATGGTGCGATCCTGAGCGTGACCTCAGCTTTGCTTATACCCATAACTTCCAGATTGGTTCAATCACAGGTGATTATCGTTTGTGGGGACTGACCCAAGAAGCTTTACGTTGCACCGACCAAATTTTAAAAGGCCGTAAAGGCTGGTTCTAATTTTAGTATTTTAAAGCTGGTATTTTTAAGCAATGCCAGCTCAACATTTATAATAATTCTAGGCGAATAATTGCTTCGGTATGACGCTTAAAATCTTCTTCAACTAAACCTTGTAAACCAAGTTTATAAATCCCTTCTAATCCACACACAAAGGCAATGAGTCGCCACGCAATATCTGTGGAATTAGACCTATTTTTAAATTCGCCTTCTTTTTGACCGCATTCAATCGATTGCACAATAGCTTGGTGCCAACTTTGCATGGCGAGGTTATACGCTTTTTGTATTT
The DNA here is from genome assembly GCF_002899995.1 of Acinetobacter sp. AKBS16. NCBI lineage: Bacteria > Pseudomonadati > Pseudomonadota > Gammaproteobacteria > Moraxellales > Moraxellaceae > Acinetobacter > Acinetobacter sp. AKBS16. The sequence continues at coordinate 44,249 of NZ_POYH01000075.1, forward strand.
CAATATCTTGTTCAATTAAGAGTTCAGCTTCATTCCATAAACGTAAGTAGGGCTGAAGCCTGTCTATATTTTCTGCACCTAATAAGATGAAGAGTCTTTGAAATTGGCTAGTTGTTTGGAGAGTTTGTTCAATTTCATCAAGCTGTTCCATCAGCTTTAAAAAAGCTTCAGCTTTTAAATGAGATGCCGAAGAAAAATGATGATGGACTTGTCCGGTAGAGGTTTGTGCCTCTGTTGCGATTCGACGTACCGTCATGGCTGTAAAACCTTCAGCCAAAGCAATTTGCATGGCAGCTTGCAGGATCATTTCTCTGCGTTGATCGCGATTAAGATAGGCCATGTTTCTTACACCTGACTGAATTCGACACAAACTACATTAAAATTTAAAGTTGGACAAGTGTCCAATTGTGTATATAATAACCGCAATTTGAACATATGTCCAAGTTTTGGATATCGAAGAGCGTTATGCAAAAAAAATGGTTAATCCTGACAATTATCGTCCTCATTTATTTACCTGTTACGATTGATGCAACGGTGATGCATGTTGCAACCCCATCTTTAAGTGCAGCATTGAATTTAACTGCCAATCAGCTTTTATGGGTCATTGATATTTATTCACTGATTATGGCGGGTTTGATTTTGCCGATGGGTGCACTCGGTGATCGTATTGGCTTTAAAAAATTATTATTTATTGGAACCGCAGTTTTTGGTGTTGGTTCTTTAGCTGCGGCTTTTTCTCCAACAGCCTATGCCTTAATTGCTTCTCGTGCTGTCTTAGGTCTAGGGGCAGCTATGCTTATTCCTGCCACTTTATCCGGTATCCGTAATGCCTTTACCGAAGAAAAGCAGAGAAATTTTGCACTTGGTCTTTGGTCTACAGTAGGTGGAGGTGGAGCAGCTTTTGGTCCATTAGTCGGTGGTTTTGTATTAGAGCATTTCCACTGGGGAGCTGTATTCCTCATTAATATCCCGATCATTTTAGTCGTTCTAGTTATGATCGTGATGATCATTCCTAAACAACAAGAGAAAACTGATCAGCCAATTAACTTAGGGCAAGCTTTAGTTTTGGTTGTAGCAATTTTAAGCCTCATCTATTCAATTAAATCGGCTATGTATAGCTTTTCGGTGCTCACGGTTGTGATGTTTGTGGTTGGTATAAGCACATTAATTCACTTCATTCGAAGCCAAAAAAGAGCTACGACACCAATGATTGATCTGGAATTATTTAAACATCCTGTGATTTCTACCAGTATTGTTATGGCCGTTGTTTCCATGATTGCTTTGGTTGGCTTTGAATTATTACTGTCTCAAGAGTTGCAGTTTGTACACGGGTTTTCTCCATTACAGGCGGCGATGTTTATTATTCCATTTATGATTGCAATTAGTTTAGGTGGTCCATTAGCAGGTATTTGTTTAAATAAATGGGGTTTACGTAGAGTATCGAGCCTAGGTATTTTAGTGAGCGCGCTCAGTTTATGGGGGCTTGCTCAGCTCAACTTTTCAACCGACCACTTTTTAGCATGGACGTGTATGGTCTTTTTGGGCTTTAGTATTGAGATTGCCTTACTGGCCTCAACTGCTGCCATTATGTCATCTGTGCCCCCTCAAAAGGCGAGTGCAGCAGGTGCCATTGAGGGAATGGCCTATGAACTTGGCGCTGGCTTAGGTGTTGCTATTTTTGGTTTAATGTTATCTTGGTTTTATAGCCGCTCAATTATTTTGCCAGCCGAGCTTCCGTCAGACTTAATTGAAAAAGCGAGTATCTCGATTGGAGAAACCATGCAATTAGCGTCTAACCTTGAAAATCCTTTAGGAGGGCAATTAGTTGTAGTGGCGCAGCAAGCTTTTAGCTATGCACATAGTTGGGTGCTTACCCTCTCAGCGATCTGTTTCTTCCTTTTAACTGTATTTGTCTGGTTTAGTTTTCCGAAGAAAGTAAATTAATATTTTTCACAGTATTTAAAGTTTCGATAGAAAACTTTTTCTTCGAAACTTTAAAATTCACTGATAGTCCAGACAAATGATGTAGTTCGCAGTTTATCTGTACGGATATGAGCTTTATGCGTTCCCACTCTTTTAAAAACAAAGTATGCTTATGCCTGTAACAAGGAGCATACATGTATCAAGTACTTGCTAGAAAATACCGTCCACGTAATTTCAATGAGTTAGTGGGGCAAAACCATGTTTCTCGTGCATTAAGTAGTGCATTGGAACGCGGTCGTCTTCACCATGCTTATTTATTTACAGGAACGCGTGGTGTAGGTAAAACTACAATTGCACGTATTTTAGCCAAGTGTTTGAACTGTGAAACAGGTGTGACTTCTACGCCATGTGAAGTCTGCGCAACATGTAAAGCGGTAAATGAAGGCCGCTTTATTGACCTAATCGAAATCGATGCTGCTTCAAGAACAAAAGTAGAAGATACGCGTGAACTTTTAGACAACGTTCCTTATGCACCAACGCAAGGTCGTTTTAAAGTTTACCTGATTGACGAAGTACATATGCTCTCTACGCATTCTTTTAATGCGTTATTAAAAACACTAGAAGAACCACCAGAACACGTTAAGTTTTTGTTTGCTACGACAGACCCACAAAAGCTACCGATTACGGTTATTTCACGGTGTTTGCAATTTACTCTAAGACCTTTAGCTGTCGATGAAATTACCAAGCACCTCGGTGCTATTCTTGAAAAAGAACAGATTACTGCTGATCAAGATGCAATTTGGCAAATTGCCGAATCTGCTCAAGGTTCATTACGTGATGCATTATCTTTAACTGACCAAGCCATTGCTTATGGGCAAGGTGCTGTACATCATCAAGATGTTAAAGAAATGCTTGGCCTGATTGACCGTACGATCATATATGATTTGATTTTAGCGGTTCATCAAAACCAACGTGAAAAAGTGAGCCAGTTATTACTCCAATTTAGATATCAAGCCTTAGATGTCTCGTTAGTACTGGATCAGCTCATTTCAACATTGCATGAGTTGGCTTTGTTACAATATTTACCAGAGCTCGGCTTAAAGTACAGTGAAGAAATTAATGCCAAAATTCTTCAGCTTTCTAAACTGATTTCTGCTCAAGATTTGCAGCTTTACTACCAAATCGCATGTAAAGGCCGTTCAGACTTGCAGCTTGCCGTAACGCAAGAGCAAGGTTTTGAAATGTGCGTTTTACGATTATTGGCATTCCGTCCTTTAGCACCAAATGAAATTTTAGTTTCAGAGCCTGTTCAAAAAAATGGGCAAGCAGAAGTAGGCCTAAATTCACAAGCTCAAACAGCCCAAGAGATTACTCCTGTAAGTGCTATTCAGCCTGTTGAAGTTATTAGCCAACCCGCTATGGTTGAACCTGAACCTGAACCTGAACCTGAACCTGAACCTGA
>NZ_POYH01000076.1:0-1611 GCF_002899995.1 Acinetobacter sp. AKBS16
GGCCGCAGTCGTTATGATGACGACGATGAAGATGATGATCGCGGTCGTTCAGGTGGCCGAGGCCGTGGTCGCAGCCGTCGTGATGACGATGACGACGACGATGACCGCCGTGGCCGTTCAGATGGGCGTGGTCAGAACTCTCGTAATCAAAAACGCGATGCTTATGGACGCTTTACATCTTAAGCAAATAGTTTTTGAGAATAAAGGAGGCATTATGCCTCCTTTATTTTTATTATTTTAAACTTATGAGTGGGTAAGGGGGTGTAAGCCTTTTACAATATCTGTGAATTCTGAGCCATTTAACCAAAATGATTTCTTTAAAAATAGTGTCGTCATAATACTTTCGGCTGCTTCACTTTCCGGATTTTCACAGAAAATTCCATAGCTTTCGCCTAATACCGCATCATTTTCAATAAGACGGATATAGTAGGCATGTTGTTCATCTGCATAACCTAAAACTGCATCACGTTGATTTTTCATTTCGCATGTCTCCATACCAAAAACTGAATCTAACTCATATTTAAGTGTTCAGAATTTCATTGATAAAAATCAAAACAGTCAGTAATAAGAACTATTTCACAATAGGTTTTGATTCTCTTCAAATTACCATTTCCGTTTTAACATCCCTGTTAAAAGCAAAATGGATTAAAATCTGATCATGAAATTTATTGTTATGCAAAAAAAATATTTCGTCAACTTGAAAATGTAACTTTTTCAAGTTACATTGTTTGTGTAGGATTTGAACGGTGAAATGGAGGCGATATGCCAAAGAAGAAAGAATTCGAGCATGGCGGTGCACGGGAAAACGCCGGCCGTAAAGCACAGTTCAATGAACCCACCAAAGTGATTCGTGTTCCTGAATCTCAAGTCAACTTTATCAAAAATTGGTTACTGAATAATGTCAAAACCGATAACCAGACAGATTTCACTTCAAAACTAAAGATACAGCAGGTTCATCCGAACAACGATAAAATTTACCACATTCCTTTGGCGACAGAACGTGTTGCTGCGGGTTTCCCATCACCAGCGCAAGACGATATTGAGCAAGCACTCGATTTAAATGAATATTTAATTAGAAATGAAAATGCCACGTTTATTGTGAAAGCCAATTCGTTGTCCATGTTAGATGCCGGAATTGATATTGATGATCCGCTTATTGTGGACCGTAGTATTCCTGCTAAATCGGGCGATATTGTGATTGCACTTATCGACAATGATTTTACTGTTAAGCGCTTAATGATTGATACCCAATTTCAACCCCCTAAAGTGTGGCTGAAAGCAGAAAACCCTGATTATCAAAATATTTATATTGAAGAGGGGCAAGAACTGGTGATTTGGGGAGTCGTGACCTATAACCTTAAACGTATGAGATAAATTTTCTTATATTTTATTATTCAAGTTACTGGCCAGAAATGATGGTCAGTAACTTTTTTTGAATGACTTTTTAAATTTGCCCAATCAATAGACAGGTAGCGATAACGACCATCAAGCCACCCGAAAAACGGCCAACTAATTGGGCTGCCTGTGGTCTGGTTTTCAAAATGGCTTCTGAACCATAACCCACCATTAAGTAAATTATCGCGCAGCTAATTATGTGGACAACACCAAAGG
>NZ_POYH01000076.1:1713-3644 GCF_002899995.1 Acinetobacter sp. AKBS16
ATTTGCGTTGTCACTGACCATGAAGCAGTAGTATCAATAAACTGAGGAAGCAGAGCTAAAAAAAGTAAAAAAACTTTCGGGTTTAATCCACTCACATAAACGCCTTTGGTAGCCCATCTCAACCATGACTGAGCCTTTTCAGAACCAGACTCGTTCGGAGTAGGAGGGGTGAGTAATAAATTTATTCCCATCCATAATAAATAAGCAGAACCCGCAACAGTAAGGATCATCAGAGCAGTTGGGTTATTTGCTACAAGCAGACCAACACCAGCCGCTACCAATAAAATCGTAATAAAGTGCCCAAATAGCATACCTGCGACAGCGGGGACGACGACTTTACCCTTAATACCTGCGGAAATGGCGTAGGCCCAGTCTGCCCCTGGCGTAATAATAAAAAGAATGGAGACACTCCAAAATGCAATAAAAATGTTAAAAGCCATATGCTTATCTCGGCAAACTATTTTCCAAAGGTTTCGCCCGTGGTTTAGAAAAAATCCCTATTTATTCGAGCTTGTTGAAAATAATATGCTCATGTATTTAGAATGTGCTTTTAAATGTTTGCTCATATCATATGCATTTGGGGTAAATTTTTCTAAATGGATCGCACAGATAAAAAGATTCTTGCTGAATTGCAATTAAATGGCCGATTATCTATCACTGAGTTGGCAGAAAAAGTTGGTTTGAGCATTTCACCTTGTCACAGACGAGTGAAGGCTTTAGAAGAGTCGGGAGCTATCAAAGGCTATCGGGCAGAACTCGACCCAAACTTAGTCGGTTTTGAGTTTTCAGCGATTGTTTTTATTACGCTTAAAGAAGGCGATAAACAGGCGGTTGAGAAGTTTGAAAATGCCGTGATTGAGATTCCGCAAATTATTCAGGCACAGCGTTTGTTTGGTGAACCTGACTATTTACTCCATGTTGTTGCTAGAGATTTACCGGCTTTTCAGCGTTTGTACGATGAAAAACTATCTGCTATTCCAAGTGTGCAACGGCTCATCTCAACCATTGTGATGAAAGATGTGGTGCCTGAGCGTTTATTTCCGATTGGCTAAATCATCAGATGTAAAAAAAGAAGCTTTAAAGCTTCTTTTTTAATTGGTAAAGGGGGCTAAGCATCGAGTGTTTTACACAAAGAACAAATTGTACCGTTATGTTTGTGAGAGAACATAATATCTGGACGCTCATAGCCTTGCTCACATACGCGGCAGTGATAAACAGTTGCTACTGGTGTACCTTCAGCATCGTAACGTGGTTCTTTAATGCCGTCATCGTGTGACTTGATGTAGTATTTTCCTTTGGTTAATAGGCCCATGATTGGTGTTAATACAAAGGCAAGTACAAGTGCAATAATTGGAGAGTAAGGCGCTAGGAAACTACCCAATAATCCGAAGAATGCTGCAATCGATAAACCTGCTGATACAAGGAAAGCAACCATACCGACAGGATTTACGTTGTAGAGCATGTCACGACGGTATTCCGGTTCTTTTGGTGAAAGTTTTAAAACATATTTGTTGATTGAAATGTCTGTTGCAACAACCACAACCCATGCAATCGCAAAGTTTGAATAGAATCCTAAGATTTTACCCAGTACCGCAAACATGTTGCCTTCCATCAAAGCAAGCGCAATTGCCAAGTTTACGATCACAAAGACAATACGCCCCGGATAATGTTTGCTAATACGAGTGTAGGCACTTGTCCATGCAAGGGAACCAGAGTACGCATTGGTCACATTAATTTTAATTTGAGAAATGACCACCAAAATCACTGCAAGTGTTAAAGCAGCCCAGCCCGGAAGCATGTCATGAAACGCTGCATTAAATTGTTGAACAGGTTCAGTGCTGTTTACGCCCGGTATTTTAGTGAGTAAATAGAAACCTAAAAATGCCCCAATAATTTGTTTAATCGCCCCTAAAATCACCCAGCCCGGACCC
>NZ_POYH01000076.1:3737-14809 GCF_002899995.1 Acinetobacter sp. AKBS16
ATAACTGCAGCCCACCATGCTTTGCTATTTTCTTTTGTTTTTGCAGGCATGAAGCGTAGGTAGTCAATTTGCTCACCGATTTGCATGATGAGGGATAAGCATATACCCGCACCAAGCATAATCGCTGCCATATCTACAGGTGCAAAACCTTCATGACCTGTAAACGTTGCAAACTGGCTAACTAAGGTAGGTTCTTGGTAAATCAGATAGGCTACAGGACCAATCATTAGAACGAGCCAAAGTGGGGTAGTCCAGACTTGTAATTTACTTAAAGCTTTCATGCCGTAAATGACGAGTGGAATGACCATAACGGTTGAGATGAGGTAACCTGCCCAAAGCGGAATGCCTAAACCGAGCAATAACCCTTGCGCCATGATTGAACCTTCAAGGGCAAAGAAAATAAAGGTGAAACTGGCGAAAATGATACTGGTCAGGACCGAACCGATATAACCAAAACCTGCACCGCGGGTAATTAAGTCAAGGTCGATGTTATAGCGAGCTGCGTAGTAGGCTAAAGGAATGCCGGTTAAGAAGATAATAATCGCTGCAAATAAAATGGAGAAAACAGCATTGGTTGTTCCATAAGACATACCAATACTGGCACCAATAGAAAAGTCAGCAAGATAGGCAATACCACCAAGTGCAGTAATAGCAACAACTTTGGGACTCCAGCGCCGAAAGCTGTGTGGAGCATAACGTAAAGTATAATCTTCTAAGGTTTCATTCACTGCTTTTTGTGAATCTGTACCTTGCACAGTGTCCAGATTTGGATGTTCAGATACACTCATAACATCAATCTCCCAATCATTTTCGGTCAATCAACACAAATATTGATCATTGTTTTTTGATGGTTTTGAGTGTGTGATTTTTGGGGAAAATTGAAAATACGTTATTTTGCGTATATGTGCGTATTAGAAAAAATCGCCATGATAAATGACTTTTGGCATAAGGATTGCTGGGTTTAATGCAGCCACATGCCAAACATGAGTGTTATGCCAGATTCTTCACGCCCCCAACAAGCGCCACAACGTGTGATCAAAACACGCCGTGAATATAATATTTGGGTGGCAGATGAAAGTATCGAAGATTATGCGCTTCGCTACGCACCCACCTCAGTAAGAAAATGGTCGCCTTGGACGGTAACCAATACCGCAATTTCAACAGTCAGCTTTTTGGCGATGGAAGCCATTGGGGCAACCATGCTTTGGCAATATGGCTTTAGCAATGCAGTATGGGCAGCAATTGTCGTATGTACCATCATATTCTTGACCAGTTGGCCAATTAGTTATTACGCCGCAAAATATAATGTAGACGTCGATTTGCTTACTCGTGGTGCAGGTTTTGGCTACATTGGCTCGACCATTACATCTCTAATTTATGCCAGCTTTACCTTTATTTTGCTTGCCTTTGAAGCCGCAATTATGGCAATGGCTCTTGAGCTTGCCTTAGGCATTCCGCAAGTTATCGGTTACTTAATTTCTGCCTTAGTGATTTTACCTTTAGTGGTCAAAGGCATTGGTTTTATTAATAAAGTTCAGGCGATCACACAACCAATCTGGCTCTTATTGCTGTTATTACCGTGGTTTTTTGTACTTTGGAAGCAGCCACAAATTTTAAGTAGTAGCTTGCATTTTGTTGGGGCGGTTTCAAACTCAACCGATTTTAATCTGTATTACTTTGGTGCGGCGTGCACTCTTATTTTTTCATTTGTGATCCAAATTGGTGAGCAAGCCGACTATTTACGTTTCTTACCGCAAAAAGAAAAGAACAGAACTGCATGGCGTTTTGCCGTTTTTCTAGGTGGTCCATCTTGGATTATTTTTGGATTTCTAAAAGTTTTGATGGGTATGCTGCTGATGGTGTTGGCTTTTCAGCTGTTTATTCCTGTCTCTGAACTAGACAATCCGACTTATCTGTATTGGGTTGCCTATCAACAATTTATTCCAAACCCTCAGCTTGCTTTAATATTGACTCTAGCACTGGTTTGCTTGGCGCAAATTAAAATTAATATGACCAATGCCTACGCTGGTTCATTGGCATGGTCTAACTTTTTTGCTCGTTTAACTCATAGCCATCCGGGACGAATTGTCTGGCTTCTTTTTAACGTGTTTATTGCCATTGTTTTGATGGAAATGGGAATTAGCCATGCGGTTGAACGCATTTTGGGGCTATATAGCAATATCGCTTTGGCATGGATTGGTGCCGTTGTTGCCGATTTAATTATCTGTAAACCTTTAGGTTTAAGCCCGAAAGGAATTGAATTTCGTCGTGCTTACTTATATGACATCAACCCCGTAGGCGTGGGCGCTTTACTGATTGCTTCAGTGTTATCGATGCTGAGCTATTTGGGCTTTTTCGGATTGATGGCGAAAGGTTTAGCAAGTTTCATTGCTTTGGGGAGTGCGGTGTTATGCGTTCCTATTATTGCTTACCTAACCAAAGGCAAATATTACATTGCACGCCAGCCTGAAAAAATTCAGGCGACGTCGGTTGCTAACTGTGTGGTATGTGAACGGGATTATGAGCTTGCTGATATGGCGGGCTGCCCAGCCTATAACGGTACGATTTGCTCTCTATGCTGTTCACTTGAAGCCCGCTGTCACGATTTATGTAAACCCGATGCACGTTGGTCAGTTCAGCTCAAAAAAGCCATCTGGCACTATTTACCAGAACGTTGGGCTAGCCGTTTAAATAGCAGGGTCAGTTTGTATTTATTACTGACTCTAGGGCTGTCTATTGTTTTGGCAGTGAGCTTGAGTCTGGTTTATATCCAAGAAAAAACCTATTTAGAAACGGTAAATGCGGCAGCCGTTCCTCAGTTATTTACGCTGTTTGTCAAAATTTACACTATTTTATTTTTATTAATGAGTGTTGCTGCATGGTGGTTAGTGTTAAACGATGAAAGCCGTCGTAATGCCGAAGTCGAAACGCATCAGCAAACAGCATTATTGATTGATGAAATTGCTGCCCATGAAGTCACTTCAAAAGACTTACAAGACGCCAGAATAGCAGCAGAACGAGCAAATGATGCAAAAAGCCGTTATGTCATTGGCATTAGTCACGAACTAAGAACGCCTCTAAATAGTATTTTGGGCTATAGCCAATTACTTCAAAAACAAGAGCAGCTTTCAGAACAAGGCAAAATGGCGCTTGGGGTGATTAGCCGTAGTGGGCAGCATTTGACTTCACTCATTGACGGTTTACTAGATTTAGCACGCATTGAAACAGGCAAGATTTCTTTAAATGTAGTGGATGTGCATTTCCCCAATTTTATTGAACAGATTATTCAAATGTTTCAGCCACAGTTTGAACAGAAGAATTTACAGTTTGTTTATGAAATTGGAGAAAACCTACCGCACTACGTTCGTACCGACAAAAAACGCTTAGAGCAAGTGCTCATCAATTTACTGGGCAATGCTTTAAAGTTTACGACAAGCGGCACAATTACTTTAAAAGTCGAATACCGTTTTCAAACGGCTTATTTTGAAATTAGAGATACGGGCTGTGGTATTGCTGAGGCTGATTTAGAGCGAATCTTTAACCCGTTTGAACGGGGCAGCAATGTAGTACAAGGCGGATTTACCGGAACAGGACTCGGACTACCCATTGTAAAATTGTTGGTCGATTTACTCGGTGGCCAGCTATCTGTGACCAGTCAGCTCAATCAGGGTTCACAGTTTAAGATTAAGTTTTATTTACCTTCAAAAGAAGTGGTTCATCCAATTTCTAATGTCTACTCCAACCAAATTACGGGTTATCAAGGCGAACGAAAACGAATTTTGGTTGTCGATAATGAAGCTGTGGACCGAGGTTTGGTTGCTAATTTTCTCAAACCTTTGGGATTTATGATTGAAGAAGCCGAGTCGGGCATTGACTGTTTAAGACGTGTACCTATTTTTCAGCCGAACCTGATTTTGATGGATTTAAATATGCCTTTGATGGGCGGGTGGGAAACAGCACGATTATTGCGTCAGAATAATATTACCAATGTGCCGATCTTAATTATTTCAGCCAATGCAGGCGAGCGTGAAGTCAATCCACAAGACGCCGTCTTAAGTGAAGACTTTATGTTAAAACCAATCGACCTGAATTTGTTGCTGAGTAAAATTGGAGATAAGTTGGGCTTAGTTTGGATTGATTCTAAATCAGATGCAAACCTTGAAAATAATGAAGTTCAAACACTGGATGTAAAGGTGTTTAAGCAAGAGCAAGTTGCTGTTCATACGCCAATTAAACAACCTGAAAATAATGATCTGATCGATTTACCGCAAAGCTTGCAACAGTTAAATGATTTAATTGGGCAGGGTTATATTCGAGGAATTCAACAGACTTTAATGCAATGCCGGCAAAATTTTCCGGAGCATGATGAGTTATGGGAACAGCTGGAACAGGCTATTCGAAAGTTTGATTTAAAACACGCGCAACGATTGATTCAGGATAAGCAATGAGTACGCAACATGTTTCTTTTCAGCAAGCTTCGCCAAACGAGCAGGCTGTTATTCTGATTGTAGATGATGTGCCGGAAAATTTAGGCTTGCTACATGAAAGTCTGGATCAGGCAGGTTATCGCGTGCTTGTCACAACTGATGGGTTAAGTGCAATTGAAATTGCACACCGATGCTTACCGGATATGATTTTGCTTGATGGCAATATGCCACATATGGACGGTTTTGAAAGTTGCATACAGCTTAAAGCGAGTCCAATTACGCAGTTTATTCCCGTTATTTTTATGACAGGTTTGTCTGAGACAGAACATATTGTGCGTGGTTTTCAGGTCGGCGGGGTGGACTATGTAACCAAGCCTCTGAATATTGAAGAAGTATTGGCAAGGGTAAAAACACATTTGGCACATGCCAAACTATTGCAACAACAGAAACAGGTGATTGATGCAACGGAAACAGCCATTCTTGCGCTAGATGTTCACGGTAAAATTGTGTGGAAAACCCAAAAAGCCAGTGATCTACTAAATCAATATTTACCTGAATTAGAAGGTTTTGAAGCAGGCTTAAAAGCTTGGTTTTCAGACTTAGAGCATGAAAAAGACCCTAAAAAATTAACCAGCTGTTCTTATTCAACACCATCTCAGCAATTACAGCTTTTATTGCTTACACCGTGGGAAACTGAACCAAGTGTGGCAAAAAATTATCTGATACAGATCAAGACAACTACGCCAGCTTTGGAAATGGCTGATATTTTAAAATATTGCCCGCAGTTGACTCAACGTGAAGCAGAAGTCATGCACTGGTTGTTGTTAGGAAAAACCAATAAAGACATTGCAGAAATTTTGGAGCTTAGTCCACGGACAGTGAATAAACATTTAGAGCATGTTTTTGAAAAACTTTGCGTTGAAAACCGAACTGCTGCGGTGGCGCATATTAATAGTCTGGTGCAAGATTTTCATTAAGTTAATTAAAAAGCTAGAGGCCCGTGTTGAGCCTCTATCATCTGTATTACTTCAAGTTTTGTTTAAAGAAACTGGTTAATTTATTAAATGGAATGAGATCGACCCGATCATATAAATCGACATGTCCAGCACCTTTAACGTAGTAAAGTTCTTTAGGTTGGCCTGCGAGTTTATAAGCTTCTTCACTAAACTCCTTTGAATGAGCCTGATCACCTGTAATAAACAACATCGGACGTGGTGAAATCGTTTCAATGTCGTTAAATGGGTAGAAGTTTAAAAATTTGACATTACTGGTGAGAGTTGGGTGGGTTGTAAGCTCTCTCGATGAGCCTTTAGGCGTATATTCTCCGCGTGGAGTACGATAAAAGTCGTAAAATTCACGTTGAATAGGGTGTGTATCTGCTGTTAGCTCATGCGTAGTTCCGCTGGTATATTTGGTTTCACCACCTTTAAACTCAACATAACGCTGTGCAGCGGCTTCTGCAATAATTTGCTTTCTCTGCTCTAGGGTTTGTGAGTGACGTAAGCCATTGCGGTTTGCTGCGCCCATATCATACATGCTGACAGTTGCTATCGCTTTCATACGCGGATCAATTTTTGCTGCACTAATGACAAAACTCCCACTTCCACAAATACCTAATACACCAATATTATTAGGATCAATGAAAGATTGTGTTCCCAAATAATCTACAGCGGCACTAAACGCTTCTGCATAAATGTCTGGTGCCACCACATTTCTTGGTTGGCCCGCGCTTTCACCCCAAAATGATTGATCAATTGCTAAGGTCACAAAACCTTGTTCAGCCAGTTTTTGTGCATAAAGCATAGAGCTTTGTTCTTTTACAGCCCCCATAGGGTGGCCAATTATAATTGCAGAGGCTTTGATCTTTTTATTCAAATTTTTGGGAATAACCAGATTGCCAACAATATCCATATTGTATTGATTTTTAAAAGTCACTTTTTGAATAGTCACTTGCTGACTTTGATAAAAGTTATTTGCACCATTAGACATATCGGCCGCCATAGCTGAAGTTGAAGAAAATAGACCAATAGTTACTGCACAAATTGCAGCCGCCGTATGGGTTTTAAGCTTTTTAAATAAGGGAGATGTACTCATAAATACCTCAATTTAAACAATGTGAATGGGAGAGTAGGTGCATGCTTATTTGATTTGTGAAATTGAAATTTTGATCTGTTGTTTTTGCTTGAATGCTTGGGGAATAGCATCTAGTTTTCCCAGAAAAATGAGGCCATTCGCGTAACCAACATGAGAATCTTTATAGAAAAAAGCCAGATTACCCCACGGAGCATAATAGGTAAGATCACCCGCTTTTCCGGCATATCCATGAGGCGCGTTTTGTGTAGTTAGCTTGGTGGGTAGATCGGCTATTTTTTCGGTAGCGTCATAATCTTTAAGTGTTAATGTCAGTGGAAGCTGTTTGATAAAATCTTCAACAGTAGGTGTTATAGCTAATGTGGCAAATAGTGGTTGCTGTGTTCCATCAATATCAATACGGATTTTCATCATCGATACCCTTTGTTGATTTTTACCTTGAGGCTTTATTGCATAAGAAGCGGAAGTCACTGAGAACAAAAAACATAGGCTGACTAAGCCTTTAAAAAACTTATAACTAGCCATATCAACTCACCTCGCTTCTTTAAGAAAAAGCACATAAATGCAATGAAGCTATTTATTCTTTAACGTAAAGATATGAGTGGAATTTATTAATTTTTTACAATAATAAAATGACTCATAATAATCGCCTCAGTTTATTTAAATCTTCATATTTACTGCTTGATATGGATTTTAACGAATCTTCTTTTTAATAATTAGTCTAAAAAACAAACATGGACTTATGAGTAATATTCATGAATGGTTTTATCCTTTATAATGAGGTTGACTCCCCAATAAGAGATAAAGCAGATGATAAATAAAGAAAACTATAATGATCTTTATGCTTTTTTAATGGTGGCAAGAGAGGGTAGTTTTACTAAGGCTGCTGGGAAAATGGGAATTTCACAATCTGCGCTGAGCCATACGATTCGGGGTTTAGAAGAACGTTTGGGAATGTTGCTCCTGACCAGAACCACACGTAGTGTTTCACCTACAGCAGCAGGCGAAAGGTTGAAACAAACAATTAGTGCTAGCTTCGATCAGATTGATAATGAATTATCCCTTTTAACTTCATTTCGAGACCAACCCGCTGGTACAGTTCGGATTAATGCTAGCAGCCATGCGATACGGGAAGTGCTGATTCCAAAACTTAAAAAGATTGCTGGTGTTTATCCTGATGTACAAGTAGAAGTGACTGCCTATAGCGGCATGGTCGATATTGTGGCAGAACGCTTTGATGCTGGCGTTCGTTTCGGAAGCCGCGTAGCTGATGGCATGATTGCAGTACGCATTAGTCCAGATGTCAAAATGGCGGTAATAGCAACACCAGCATATTTTGAACAATATGGAATTCCTCATACTCCTAAAGATTTATTCAATCATCAATGTATTGGCTATCGTTTAACCACCCAAGGTAGTGTTTATGCGTGGGAATTTGTGAAAGATGGTCAAGAAACAAAAGTTAAAATTCAGGGGCAATGGATATTTAATGAAAGTTATGAGATTGCACAAGCTGTTCGGGCCGGATTTGGACTAGCTTATATTCCAGAAGATTTGATTCGAGAAGATCTAAAAGAAGGGAAGCTGATTCAAGTTTTAGCAGAGTACAGTATCCAGTTTCCCGGATACCATTTGTACTATCCACATCGCAGACAACTTTCACCTGCATTACGGTTGGTTATTGATGTGCTACGTGAGTAGCATTCCGCCATGTAATATAAGCAGTCATCGCGCCTAATAGCAAAATAGTTGCGCTCATATAGAACGTGGCGCTATAGCCATGTGAGTCATATAATAATCCACCTATAGTTGCACCTAGGGTAATTGCAAATTGAATAATCGCAACCATCAAACCACCACCAATTTCGGCATCTTGATGTAGTGTTTGGGCAAGCCATGTATTCCATGCAACAGGTGCCGACGTTCCAATAAAGCCCCATAAACCCATCAATATAGCAACAAACCATAAATGCTCACCACCAAATACAAAAGCTCCAGCAATCACTGCCATGATGAATGGAATAAGAATCAGATAACGATAAACATGTTGATGGAGGATTAAACTAATTACAAATGTACCCACTAAACCTGCTAAACCCAATATTAATAATAAAATGGATAGCATTGTCGCATCGACATGAGTAACGGTTTCTAGAAATGGGCGTAGATAGGTAAATAGCGCAAATTGACCCATAAAGAGTAATAAAATTCCGGTCATCCCATAAAGTACAATTGGGCGTTTTAGTAAACCAAATGGATTTTTAGATTTCTCGGCCGACA
The DNA here is from genome assembly GCF_002899995.1 of Acinetobacter sp. AKBS16. NCBI lineage: Bacteria > Pseudomonadati > Pseudomonadota > Gammaproteobacteria > Moraxellales > Moraxellaceae > Acinetobacter > Acinetobacter sp. AKBS16. Next base: position 12,536 of record NZ_POYH01000076.1, read on the forward strand.
ATATTGTAGGAAGAGAAGGCATACTTTTAAATTGCCAAATAAGTGCAACAATCGCGATGGGGACAATACAGAAAAAAGCACCACGCCAGCCAATAATTGAACCCAAAAAACTTCCTAATGGTGCTGCAATTGTGGTGGCTAGAGCATTTCCGCCATTTAATAAACCGAGTGCTTTAGGTACTGAAAGCGGAGGAACGAGTCGCATAACAATTGATGTCGACATGGCCCAAAAACCACCAATCACTACGCCTAAGATTGCACGTCCCAACATAAACAAAACCGCAGAATGGGCAAATGTAATGACTATGCCAGAGACAACCATCAGTAGGGTGAGTAATAAAATGATATGACGTCGGTCCAATGCCTTAAATACACGGCTAATCGATAAGCTGGTAATAACAGCAAAAATACCAGAAATTGCGATTGCTTGACCCACTTGGCCTTCACTGATATTTAAATCTAAAGAGATGGGGGTAAGTAAACTTACAGGCATGAACTCAGATGCAATTAATACTGCACAGCAGAGCGACATTACAAAGACGGCACCCCAGGCAGGTGTTGAATGTTCATATGTGCTTTGCTCAATTTGATGAAAAGAAGACATAAAAGTTCCAATCTCAAAACCATTGAATTTTCATAAATGAAATGAATAAAATTTGGTCGCAGAGCTTAACAACAATGATTTGAGAGGATTAGACGCTGAATTACGAATAGAATTATGAATTTTATGCATGAATTGTATTTAAAAAGCATACAGACTCACTGCTAAAAATAGGCTATTTTTTTACAGTTAAATTTGTTCTTATAGATAAAGATATATAAAGTCATTTTTAAATAAATACGATTTGTAATATGAGGAATTCATTGTGAATATTCAACAAAAAGATGATACAAAACACGGCAGCTTTAGCTTACTTGATGGTGAAACCGTTGCAGGCGAAATGACTTATACATGGGCAGGCGAAAGCATGCTAATTATTGATGCCACAGATGTAAACGAAAATTATCGTGGACAAGGCGTAGGTCGCCAATTACTTGATGCTTTGGTTGCCTTTGTTCGTGAAAAAGACGTAAAAGTAATTCCACTTTGCCCATATGCAAAATCGGTTTTTGATAAAGACCCAAGTATTGGTGATGTACTTAGAAAATAAGCAATAGATTAAAAATCATTTAATAAAAATCGGGCCTTGGTGTCCGATTTTTTATTGGCTTTATTATTCATCTTTGTTTTAGTGAATATGTTTTAAGCAGTTGTATTCAACTGATTTGAAGGTTTTCGATTGCCAAATCGAATTTATCAAACTTATAGAAAAGCTTATCTAATAAAAATAGTTTTAGACCAATTGGGAAAAAAATAAACTTGTTACACAAATATTTAATGGCTGACGAAAGCTAAATATTTATAACGTTTTAATATTATTTGTTGGAATTTTCCTTGAACTGGCAGTATATCCATAGTGTGTTGCCGCAATTTTTCTCTGCAACTTTGACCACGCTGAAAATCTCAATTATCAGCATTATTCTGGCAATTATTGTAGGGCTGATTTGCAGCATTTTAATCACATATCGCGTGCGGGTGCTAAATAGAATTGCCCAGTTCTATATTGAGTTATCTCGAAATACCCCCTTATTAATTCAACTGTTCTTTTTGTATTACGGTTTGCCAAAACTCGGTATCAAAATTGATGGTTTTGCTTGCGGTGTAATCGGACTGACCTTTTTAGGTGGAAGCTATATGGCGGAAGCTTTTCGAGCAGGTTTGCAGTCGGTGGCCAAAGGACAGATTGACTCAGCAAAAAGTATTGGTTTGCAACCGACTCAAATTTTTAGATATGTCATTTTCCCTCAAGCGCTTGCCATTTCAATTCCGGCAATAGGGGCAAATTGCCTATTTCTAATTAAAGAAAGTTCTGTGGTGAGTGCCATTGCTGTCGTTGAGCTGCTTTTTGTGACCAAAGACTTAATTGGCATGGACTATAAAACTACGGAAGCTTTGTTTTTACTCATCATGGCTTATCTGATTATTTTATTGCCCGTGTCTATTTTAACCAGTTATCTGGAGCACAGAAGTCGGAAGGTGAGCCATGGAACTTGATTATCTATTTCAAGCGAGTCACCTCGAACGTTTAATGTGGGGACTTTGGGCAACTGCAAAAATTGCTTTTATTTCGGTGTTTTTCTCTGCAATTTTCGGCACAGTTTTCGGCGTCATTATGACTTCTAAAAACATAGTCGTTAAAGCGCTGTGCCGCCTGTATTTAGAAGCTATTCGAA
>NZ_POYH01000077.1:0-1457 GCF_002899995.1 Acinetobacter sp. AKBS16
GGGCCTTAAACCTACAAAGGGCTGGTTTTCTACCACAGGTTTAATTCCTGCATGTCGGACCATTGATGTCATTTCTATTTTTGCGCTGCATATTGATGATGCTTGGGCAGTTGCCAGTTTAATGCAGGGTTACGATGAAACAGATGAATATTCACGAATGCATCCCGCCAATGTACCGACTCAGTTTTCTAAACGAAAAATTGCCATTCCAGCTCAGCTTGAGTTTTATGGTGATATTGAATCTGAAAAAGCCTTTTTAGTTGCAGTCGAGCGTGTTAAAAAACTGGGCTATGACGTTGAGAGTATTGATTTCAGTGCGTTTAATGAGCTTGCTGCCGCACTGTATAACGATGCATGGGTGACAGAAAGAACAGTCGCCGTTGAACGCATGACAACACGTGAAAAGGCTCATCCAGTCATTGCCCAGATTATTGCGCAGGCAGATAAATTCAAGGCAATAGATGCACTTCAAGCCGAATATAACCGCGCCGTACTAGCTCGAAAAATTAATTTGGCTTTACAACCTTTTGATGCATTGATGGTCCCGACAGCACCAACTATTTACACCATTGCCGAAGTTGAAGCCGACCCATTTACTAAAAACGCGCACATGGGGGCTTATACCAACTTTGTCAATTTTGCCGATCTTTCGGCTTTAGCTTTACCTAATATACTTCGTGAAGACGGCCTACCAAGTGGCGTAACCTTTATTGCACTAGCTTGGCACGATCAGGCACTGGCCAATTTTGCGCAGCTTTGGCAAGCCGAAACATCACTGAGCTTGGGTAAATCAACTCAACATTATCAACAAAGTCTAGAGATCCAATCGAATCATTCAGTACAGCTTGCCGTTGTGGGAGCACATTTAACAGGCATGCCCCTTAATTTTCAGCTCACTAGTCGTAATGCCACTTTGCTCAAGAAAACTCAGACGGCAGATGCTTATAAACTCTTTGCTTTAAAAAATACCACGCCACCAAAACCAGGGCTGCAATGCGATGCAGCAGGTATATCTATTGAAGTTGAAGTGTGGGATGTTCCTTTAGCAAATTTTGGAGCCATTGTGGCTGAAGTACCTGCACCACTTGGTATTGGGAACCTGAAACTAAAAGATGGAACATGGGTTAAAGGCTTTATTTGCGAAGCGTATACCATTCAAGATGCAACCGATATTAGCCATTTTGGAGGCTGGCGAGCTTATATACAGTCACTCAATCAAACCGCTCAAAGTGTTGTTAGTAAAAATGTTGGGGAAGTTTCTATATGATTAAAAAAGCGTTGTTATCCGTATCTATTTTATCGGCAGTTGTATTGGGTGGATGTGACAATACGGCTAAAGTGCCCGAGGCTAAACAAGATGCTCAGGCAGCCGCAAATACAAAACCAATTACCATCGGCTATAGTGATTGGCCGGGCTGGGTGGCTTGGCAAGTGGCTATTGAAAAAGGCTGGTTAAA
>NZ_POYH01000077.1:1535-5466 GCF_002899995.1 Acinetobacter sp. AKBS16
CAGGGTTAAATGTAGAGTTTAAATGGTTTGATTATTCCGCGTCGCTTTCGGCTTTTTCGGCAAATCAGCTCGACGCTGTTTTGGTCACCAATGGCGATAACTTGGTAACAGCTTCGGGTGGTACGCAAGGCATGATGATTTTGGCAACGGATTATTCTGCGGGCAATGATGTCATTATTGCAAAAGAGGGCATTAATACCATTCAAGACTTAAAAGGAAAATCGATCGGTGTCGAAAAAGGCTTGGTTGACCATCTTTTATTGGCAACAGCTTTAACCGACCATAACATTAAAGCGAATGAGGTGAAGCTGGTAAATTCAGCGACGAACCAATTACCTCAAGTGTTTAATAGCCCAGATATTTCCGCGATTGCTGTTTGGCAACCCGTTGCAGGTCAGGCATTAAAAGCAGTGGCAGGCTCTAAAATTATCTATACCTCTAAAGACAAGCCGGGTTTAATTTACGACACCTTAACAGTCAACATGAGTCATTTAACAGCTCATCAAGACGAATGGAAAAAAATCATTCAAGTGTGGGATAAAACAGTTAAATATATTAATGACCCTGCAACCCATGCCGATGCGGTTAAAATTATGGCAAACCGTTCAGGGGTTGATCCAAAGCAATATGAGTTGATGGTCAGCGGTACGCATCTATTAGATATCAATGCCAATAAAAAAGTATTTACTAAATCTCAAGGCTTTGACTCGATTTATGGCTCTAGCTATCACGTCAATAAATTTAACGTCGAAAACGGTATTTATAAAACCGAACAAAATGTAGATGGGCTGATTTATCCAACACTCATAGAGCAGCTCAAATAAGCTCCATAAAGCAAAAAGCCCAAGTTGAACTTGGGCTTTTTAATGTCTTACTTATTTTTCTGTACTGACCTGAGTCATACGCGGTATTTTTGGTAAGTTTTGCAACGCAGGGTCAAGCTCGTCTTCTTCAGCATGTACCAGATAATCTACCCGTGAACGGAGCTGTTTAAACTCAGGTGTGCTCATTAAATCGAGTGAGCGTGGGCGAGGTAAATTAACTTCAATAATTTCCTTAATTTCACCCGGGTTGGCTTTGAGTGCCACAATTCGGTCTGCCAGCAAAATGGCTTCATCCATGTCATGGGTCACAAAAATAATGGTGATATCAATGTTTTGCCATAAATCCATTAAGTGCTTTTGCATTTTTTGACGAGTGTGTGGGTCGAGCGCACCAAAAGGCTCATCCATGAGTAATATTTTAGGTTGATTAACCAAAGCTCTAGCAATCGCAACGCGCTGTTTCATGCCACCAGAAAGTTGGTGTGGATACTGATTTTCATATTTTTCTAAACCAATAATATTGATCCATTCGCGTGCTTGCGCCTCTGCTGTCATTTGACTAGCGCCGCGCATTTGCGGGCCAAACATCACGTTTTCTTTTACAGTTTTCCACGGGAAAAGGGTATAGCCCTGAAACACCATGCCGCGTTCAGGACATGGCCCCGTAATGCATTCGCCGTCTACTAAAACTTCTCCACTATGGTATGGATCTAAACCTGCAATAACACGGCTTAGCGTCGATTTACCGCAACCAGAAGGGCCAATCACACAAATAAATTCTCTTTTATGAATTTTTAAATCGAGCTTATTTAAAACAGTACGTTCAGTTTGACCATGTTTAAAAACTTGGCTCAGTTGTTTAGCTTCTAAAATCACAGGACGTTCATAAATTTTTTGAAAGTATTCATGCGCGTTAAATGTTGAATCGTTCATTATTTTGCTCCTACTTTCCAAGTGAATATCCGCTCACCTAATTTCATTAATGCCCAATCACAGACCAGCCCAATCACGCCAATAATCAAAATAGCCGCATAGACGTTGTCAAAGTTTTGATAGCGAGCCTGTTGGGTGATAAACCATGTAATACCCGAGGTCGTACCAATCAACTCCGAAACAATTAAATAAGTCCAAGCCCAGCCCAATAGCACACGTAAGTCACGGTAAATATCAGGTAAGGCAGCAGGAATCACCACATGAAATAAACTTTTGAGCTTATTGGTGCCAAGCGTATAGCCAGCTTCAATTAAGCTTCGATCAACCATTCGTGTGGTATTGGCAATAATGAGAATTTGCTGAAAGAGCGTACCAATCACAATAATCGCAATTTTAGGTGCGTCATTAATCCCTAAAATTGCCACTGCAAGCGCACCAAATGCAGGAGCGGGTAAGTAACGGAAAAACTCGACAAACGGTTCTGTTAAGAGGGATATCCGCTTAGAAAAACCACACAAAATACCCAGTGGAATCCCAATTAAGGAAGAGATAAAAAAAGCTGAAAATACTAGTTTAATACTGTGCCATAAACTTTGATGAAACCATGGCGAATCAGGTTGTTCAGGTGGTGTGGTAAATGCGGTGACCAAAGCCTTAGCGACTTCATGGGGAGCGGGTAAATAAATTGGATTGACTAAAATACCTTGTGGTGGTGCAGAATCTCGATTGACTGCATTTTGTGCTTCGAGATAGAACACATTTTTATCAACGCGACTTCCTACTTGTAAGTAAGGAACACTGCCTGAACTTGTGATTTGTACTTGAGGATGCCAAACAAAAGGTAAGTAACTGATTGCGCACCAAAGACATATTGGAATAACGAAAGAACAAATACTGAGAATCAGCTTGTTCTTTTGCGTAAATTCCTTTGCAACATAACCCATATCGAGAGCTCCCCATTTTGATCAGTATTACGATTTTCATAAAACGTAATATTGTTAAGCAAAATAGGTGCCATCTTTAAGTGCTCTAGATGACTTAAGACGAGGGAACTAAAGTTTCATGTAAATAAATCCAATAACATTTTTCGTCTTCTACTTTGATGCAGGCTGTGGAAGTCCGTACTGTTTCGGTTTCATCAGTTTGCTGATGTTCCTGATATTGCACCCAACAGTAATTTTCAAATTCGTATAAGGCTGTGCTTTTAAGAATAGTGATTTTTAAAGAGGGCTTTTTTCCAATATTTTGACTAAATAAGTTTTTAACTTCGGCTAAACCAATACTCTGACCTTGAACCGTAACCATCTTAAAATTTTGATTAAAACTGTTTAAAAGTGGTGTGAGACTTTGTTCTGCATTTTGACCTGTAAAAACATTTTCGATCAAAACATGTAAGTCAATGACACTTTGAATGGCCTGATCCATTTGTTTAGACATGGATTTTCTCCTTTAAAATTTTACCTTTATTTTAGATAAACTAAAAAGTATGTAAGTTAGGGGAAGATAAGCTAATTTATATAAATTAGACAATTCTGTCTGTTTTTTATAAAATATCGATGAATATGACTCAGTTTTTATAATAATGATGTCCCATAAAATATTTCAAATTTTAGATAGTTTAGGATTAGTCGCACAGAATCGCGTTCTTCATGTGCAATTTTCCAACGCATCATTAAACAATCAAGTCTTTTTACAACGTATTGAAGGCGAACATACGCTTAATCAGGGCAGCGTTGCTGAGTTATTGTGTCTGTCGACAAACGCGCATATTGCATTAAAACAGTTTATTGGTTGTCAGGTTGCCATCGATCAGGTCACCGATACAGGCCAGTTTTTTAGAACGACAGGTATTATTACCGAAGCCAGCCAAGGGCAAAGCGACGGCTCACTCACTATTTATAACCTCACCTTAAAAGACCCAACTGCACTCTGGCATAAACGCCGTAATAGCCGCGTGTTTATGAATAAAAGCGTGCGCGATATTAGTGAAATTCTATTTAAGGAATGGCAGGGAAAAAGCCCGTTATTTGCCTCAAGCATAACGCTCGATACATCTGGCTTAACTAAAGACTACGATGTGCGTCCATTTGTGATGCAGTCAAACGAAAGCGATTATGACTTTTTAACCCGTTTGTGGCGTAGTGAAGGTATTAACTGGCTGGTCGATGAGTCAC
>NZ_POYH01000078.1:0-11013 GCF_002899995.1 Acinetobacter sp. AKBS16
CTGCTCGCTCATTTGGACAAAAACGCACGCCATACGCTGCTATGTCACGCGGAGTAGCCGGGTTTATTGACCGTTCGTTAGTAGTGACGTTACCGGGAAGCCGTGGTGGAGCAAGCGAATCAATGGCCGCTATTTTACCCGCATTAGTCCATATTTTTGATGTTTGCCGTGATTTACCACATCCAGGAGGCTATGAATAATGTCAGGTTGTGGTGCTGAGCGTGGATTAATCAGTATAGATGAAGCGCTAGATTTAGTTATTAATAAGCCTAAAAACTTAAGCTCTATTCAAAAGACTCTAATAAATAGCCTAAGTAGTTATCTTGCCAAAGATATTTACTCTGAAATTAATTTACCAAGTTTTTCTCAAAGTGCGGTAGACGGTTATGCACTTTGTAGCCATGCAGAAGATTTAAATAATCAAAAGTTCCAAGTCACAGGTGAGATTCGTGCCGGAAGCGAGAGCCATGACATACTTGGTGAAGGTCAGGCGACTCGTATATTTACGGGCGGCAAAATTCCTGAAGGGACAACGCATGTAGCACGGCAAGAAATCGTATCGGTTATTTCGGCTCAAGAAATTTGTTTAACGGAGCATATACGCCCTCAAGCTGATATCCGTTTTACTGGTGAAGAAATCCAGCAAGGGCAGTTACTTGCTCAAGTAGGACAGTTTCTAAATATTGGAAGCTTGGCTGCTTTAAGTATGGCAGGTGTACAAGAACTTACTGTTTATCGTAGACCAAAAGTTGCAGTTTTAGTCACAGGTGATGAAGTTGCTCAAACGGCAAAAGATTTAATCGATGGAAAAGTCTTTGATGCAAATGGTCCATTACTAAAAGCTTGGTTTGAAGATTATGGTTTAGATGTTGAACTCATTCATGTGGCAGATGAAGCAGATCAGGTCACCCATTACTTTAACCAACTAAAAGACAGCCATGATGTTGTTATAACGACTGGCGGAGTTTCGGTAGGAGACTACGACTTTGTTCGGCCCTGTGCTTTCGAAGTTGGATTTGAACAAATCTTTTGGAAAGTTAAACAAAAACCGGGTAAACCTTTATTCTTTGCCGAATACCATAATTCACAAGCTATCCATTCTTGCTATTTGCTAGGTTTGCCGGGCAATCCGGCTGCGGTATATGTCGCAATGCAAGTTTACGGTAAATCTTTGCTTGATGCATTGCAGGGCAATAGACAGGGACCAGAATGGTTTACCGCAATTTTAGAGCATGATTTAAAAGAAGATGCACGTGAGCGTTTTTTACGAATGTATGCTTATTTTGATGCAGGGCAACTTAAAGTAAAAAGTTTGGCCAAGCAGCAGTCCCATATGCTGAGTAACCTTATGCAAGCCAATAGTTTAGTCCGTATTCCTGCAAATACAAAACTAGCATCAGGAACTGTGCTAAAGGGACTCTTTATTTCAAATTAACTTATAAATAAGCTGTATATAATTAATCCATACTGATGGATTAATTATATTTTATAACTATTTTTAGTGACTGTTATTTTAAAAAATAACCTTTATAAATATACTAAAAACTTATTTCTAAGCTGAATATTGCATATAACATATTAAGTGGTTTAGGGTATAAATAATAAGGCAAGTAGGCCAGTTTTATATTGAGGAAAGCATAAAGATGAAATGGGATGACATCGGTGATCAGCCTTGTTCTGTTGCCCGTATGCTATCAGTGATTGGTGATCGATGGACGATGCTAATATTACGTAATGCTTTTATGGGAATTCGTCGTTTTGATGACTTTCAAAAATCATTAGGTGTCACTCGTCATGTCCTTTCTGATCGCTTAAAACGGTTGGTTGAATACGAAATTTTAGTGAAAGCGCCTTATTTTGACCGTCAGGAACGCTTTGAATATCGTCTCACGGATAAAGGCTTTGAGCTTTATCCAATTATCTTATCTATGGCGAACTGGGCAGATAAATGGATGGACCAAGGTTTAGGTAAACCTTTGGAATATCGTCACAAAGCATGTGGACATAAATTTGAACCTGTTATGGTGTGTTCAGTATGTCGTGAACCATTACATGCAAAACAAGTTCAGGTTTCTGCTGGGCCGGGCTATTTTGCTTATATGGAACAAAAGCAAAAACAGGCTTAAACTTGTTTCTCTAATGACTCTTGTAGAAGCGCTTCTGCAAGAGTCTTATAAATATAATCATGATTTGATTGTGTAATATTAAAACGGATAAATTGACCTGCCGATTGTGCTTGGCTAAAGGCATTACCCGGGGCGAGAATCACTTGCCGATTCAGGCAAAACTGAGCAATCTTCGCTGCATCTACACCTTCCGGTAGACGACACCACACAAAAATTCCGGCCTTGGGCTCAATCCACGGTTCTATCCCAATCGATTTAAGCTTCGCGATTGTTTCTTGCATGGCTTGAGCTAAACGAACTTTTAATAAATCTAGATGCTTACGGTATGAACCATCGGTTAAAGCTGTGTGTAAAATCTTGGCTGAGAGTCCATTGTGAGAAAAGCTGGTGGCTATTTTTAAATCGGTAATTTGATCAATCCATTCTGGTTTCGCAATAATATAGCCGCAGCGAATAGAAGCAGAGAGCGTTTTAGAGAAACTTCCAATAAAAATCACGCGTGAAAGGTTGTCTAGGGCTGCAAGTCGTGGAGCGGGAGTATATTCAAAATCTGAGAAGATATCGTCTTCAATCACAATTAAATTAGACTGATCAATCAACTTTAATAATTGATGAGCTGTCGAGAGTGAGAGTGTTGCACCAGTTGGGTTGTGTACTCCGGAATTTGTAATATAAAGCCGAGGGTTATAGCTCTCGATAGCTTCTTTAAATGCCTCTAAGTCCGGGCCATTTGGAGTGTAGGGAATACCAACAACTTTAACTTGATGAACTTTAAGTAGAGCATGAAAGTTAAAGTAGCAAGGGTCATCAATTAGGACTACATCATCTGGTTTAAGTAAAAAACGACAAACCAGATCAATAGCTTGAGTGCCTGAATCGGTTAGAAGAACTTGATTAAGGTTTGCCTCTATACCTTTACTTTGTGCCCGTCTAGCCAGTAGATCTCTTAATGCGGACAGCCCCAACGGTGAAGAATAACCCAATAAACTATCGTCTTCGCTACGTGTGGCTGACCTTAATGCTTTGCGGATACTTTCAAGTGGCATCCAATCATTTGGTAACCAACCACAACCGGGTTTAAACGCATTAGGTTCTGCTTCTAAAGACTGGCGTGAAATCCATAACGGATCTATAGAGCGATCTAATTTGGGTCCTAATTCACTTAAGGCTAAAGGTGCAAGTGGTGCCACTACATAAAAGCCGGAACCACTACGTGATTCAATTTTACCTAGGGCAATTAATCGCTCATAAGCTTCGACAATGGTAGAAACAGAAAAACCTAAATCTTTGGCTAGTTTACGTACAGAGGGAAGTCGAGTTCCTGGAGTTAAAGAACGATTCTTAATTTGTTGTTCAATCTGTGAAATAACAAACTCGATTTTTGTTTTGGTCTGGTTCACACTAATTATCTCTAACTGTACTGTTTACTTATACATAACAGTTTTTTTAAATTGTACTGCTTTGTATCTGGTTTTGACACCATATCACAGCTTAAATTCTTCGTATAGTTGCGGAGAATAATATGCAAAAGTTTATGAACGGTTGGGTGAATGGTTTTATTGGGGTTGCAATTTTTGCCGGTTCATTACCGGCTACCCGTGTTGCGGTAACAGGTTTTGAGCCTGGTTTTCTAACAGCAGCAAGAGCTGTCATTGCAGGAGTTTTGGGTTTAATTCTTATCTTTTTGCTTAAGGAAAAAAAGCCTGCTAAACAAGATTGGTGGCCACTCGCTATTGTGGCTTTAGGCGTTGTAGTTGGTTTTCCCTTATTTACTGCGCTTGCTCTACAGTATATGAACGCAGCCCACTCGATTGTCTTTGTTAGCCTTCTACCGCTCGCTACTGCCATATTTGCAGTAGTGAGAGGTGGAGAAAAACCAAATTTATTTTTTTGGATATTTGCAATTTTAGGCAGTCTGATTGTTTTTACTTATATGTTTTTCTTATCGGGTGAAGCTGCTTTTGGCATCGGCGATTTATACATGCTTATTGCAATTATTCTATGTGGATTTGGTTATGCAGAAGGCGGAGTACTTTCGAAAAAAATAGGTGGATGGCAGGTGATCTGTTGGGCGCTTATTTTAGCTTTACCGATTATGCTGCTTGCTACTCTTTTTTATATGCCCGTTTCCTTTCAAGATGTATCTACATCAGCGGTAGCAGGGCTGGTTTACGTATCTTTATTTAGTATGCTCATAGGGTTCTTTTTTTGGTACAAAGGACTTGCACAAGGTGGTATTGCTGCAATTAGCCAGCTACAGCTTTTACAGCCTTTAATGGGTCTTGCGATTGCCGCACTTTTATTACATGAACACGTAAGTTGGTCGATGTTAATGGTAACGGCAGTAACAATTTTATGTGTCGCTGCCGCTAAAAAATTCGCATAAAAATCTATAAACAATTTGCCGGTTTAGGAATACCTGCCAAGCGACTGAGATGGCGAGCAACTAAACCGGTATTAAATTTTTGCTGTAAAACAGCATTATTAATATCTGGACTGACGGTTTTCATTAAAAACTTAATCAAAGGACGTGTTGCAGGAGAATGCCCAAATTGCTGATAAAATTGGCGAACCGCAGCTAAAACTTCAAAATGCCAATCTGTTAATTCAAGATCGAGAGATTTGGCGAGTTCCTGTGCTACCTCGGGATTCCAAATCGTATAGTCGACTAAATGACCATCTTGATCTAATTCTAAATTCATAAAAATGAGCCTAACTATATTATTTCAAAGAAATGCAACGATTAAATTGTAAAACCAGATCCGCAAACTGGTCATAGTTCAATACCTTAACGTGAGCCAAGGTTTCTGCATCAATTAAATCTTTTTCATGAGACAAACAAGAAACTGAGCCAAACTGCTGACAAATATTTACCGAAAGTTGAGCAGTTGAGTCACCCATAAAAACAATTTGATCATCTTTATGAAATAGCTTTGCAAGTTCTTCAATAATGCGAGGAGTATGGTGATAAGAAGCTTGCACAAGATAAAGAGTTGATTGCGTCATTAAAATTACACCTTTATCTACCAATATAAGACATGATCGAAAGACTGGATGAGTTCAGTATCTAACTGAACAAATTCTAGTTCCTGCTCGCTGTTTTGAACAAATGGATGCTGTTTGTTTTTGGCTTCAATAAGGATTGGACTTAAGTCATAAAACTCAAAGCTATCCACCATGTTTGAAGCAATTTTAAAAGCATGCTGCAATTGGTCAAAGTTACGTTCATTTTGTAAAAGACTAAGAGCCGCATCTTTTAATAATACTTTGACTGGTGAGCCAAAGGTTGCTAAAACCATAGTAGCGGCGAGGCTTTCATTGACTTGTAGGCTGGTTAGATTGGCTTGGGTCAAAATAACGAGTACAGTTTTCACACAATATACCTTTTAAAAGCAACAATCTAAGTTAACAAAGTAACTTAAAATTGAAGAAGACGAGAGGCTGACTGTACTGCATCAGCAAGTTCACCTAGACCAACCAACTCAAAGTTGTTCGCTAGGTTGTGATGACTAAGTTGATGGCGACTCGCATTTTCTGCATCGGTAATCCCGCGTGCAAGAGCAGCGCTAACGCAAACAGGAAGTCTGATCGCGAGCTTTTGCCATTCATGCGTTAAATTACGCTGGTCGTCAGGAACCCACTGAAAATCATTCGCAACTTGAACGCCATCTTGGTAAAAGAATACACGAAAGTCTTCATTTTTACTTTTGAGTGCCTGAGCTAGGCCCAGCGCATGCCAAGCATGGATCGAAGTAGGAGCAGAGGTTATTAGTAGTAATGTACTCATTGAGAATTCACTATGGTCATACGTCTAAATGGGCGTAGATACATTAAGAGAAAGGTAAGTATACAATGATTTTAGTGACAGGTGGTTTAGGCTTTATCGGTTCACATATTGCATTGAGTCTCATGGCTCAAGGCCAAGAAGTGGTTCTTGTCGATAATTTGGCTAACTCGACCTTGCAAACGCTTGAGCGGTTAGAATACATCTCTGGTATGTACGTTCCGTTTGTTAAACTTGATGTACGTAACACGCCTGCATTGAACAAAGTATTTGAACAGTACTCAATTGATGCAGTCATTCATACGGCTGGTTTTAAATCTATTGAAGAGTCTAATTTAAAACCGCTTGAATATTATAATGATAATGTCAGTTGTATCATGAGCCTATTGCGTGCAATGCAACGTACAGGCGTCCGTCATTTTATTCATTTATCTAGTTTGGCAGTCTATGGAAAATCTGGTTCACAGTTAAGCGAAACAGATGATTTCAACTATGCTTATCCTAACCCTTATATTAAGTCGCAACAGATGATTGAAGAAATCATCCGTGATACTTACAAAATTGATCATGAATGGAAAATTGCAATTTTACGTCTATCAAATATTGTAGGTGCTTTTGAGCATGGCGTATTAGGCGAGTATGTAGCACAGCTCCCTAAAAATATTGTACCGCTTGCCATGCAAGTTGCAGCGATGCAACGTGATTTAATTGAGTTACAGGATCAATCTTCTACCGAGGACCATACCGTAGAACGTAGCTTTTTACATGTATTAGATGTATGTGAGGCAGTAAGCTCAACTTTACATTGGTTACGTGATCAAAGCCATTGCTGTGAAGCTTTTAATATTGCTCATGAGCAAGTGCATTCGATTCGTCAATTATTAGATGAAATTTCACAGGTTACCCAAGCCGAAATTCCGACACAATCTGCGATTTATAAGCATGAAGAGTTAGCACAGATTGGTGCAAATATAGGAAAAGCAAAAACTTTATTACAATGGGCACCTAAGCGAACTTTAAAACAAATGATTGAAGATGAATGGAGATTTTATCAAAATACATTAAATGGAAGATAAGATAATGATTCTTATTTACAATAATGGAATGCTTGAGTACGATACTAAAATTAACTAGCCAAAGCATAAATTGCTTCAGCCCGTGAGTTCTTTAACCAGATAACCGAGGTTTCTATGCAAACACGAATTGAACATGACACAATGGGTGAGATTGAAGTTCCGAATGAAGCGCTGTGGGGTGCACAAACCCAACGTAGCTTACAGAACTTTAAAATCGGGCAGGAGCGTTTACCCCGTGCCATGATTCGAGCGATGGGCTTGGTAAAAAAAGCAGCGGCAATAACCAATGCAGAGTTAGGCCAGTTACCACAAGATTTGAGCCAATATATTGTGGGGGCAGCTGAGGAAGTGATTGCAGGGAAATGGGACTCTCAGTTTCCACTTGTGGTTTGGCAAACAGGTTCTGGTACGCAAAGTAATATGAACTGTAATGAGGTGATTGCAAATATTGCAAATCAAAAGCTAGGCCAAGCGCTCGGAGCACAAAAGCCGGTACATCCAAACGACCATGTTAACCGCGCACAATCTACTAATGACTCATTCCCAACGGCTATTCATGTTGCGGCAAGTTTGCAAATTAATGAATTACTGATCCCTGCTGTAGAACAGCTTAAAGCGACTTTGCAAAAAAAGTCGGACGAATTTCAAGATATTGTTAAAATTGGCCGTACCCATTTACAAGACGCGACGCCACTGACACTTGGCCAAGAGTTTAGCGGTTATGTTTCTCAGCTCGAGCATGGTTTAGTACGTTTACAGCAAGCTTTAAGTGGTCTGTATGAGTTACCATTAGGTGGCACAGCGGTAGGAACTGGGTTAAATGCTCATCCTGACTATGCTGTTAAGGCAGCAGCTCAGCTTGCAGCTTTAACGGGTTTGCCATTTGTTACCGCTCCTAATAAATTTGAAGCACTTGCAGGACGTGATGCTGCTGTTTTTGCATCAGGCGCATTAAAAACTCTAGCGGTAAGCTTGAACAAGATTGCCAATGATATTCGTTGGTTAGCAAGTGGTCCACGTTGCGGCTTCGGCGAAATCCGTATTCCTGAAAATGAACCTGGTTCAAGTATCATGCCAGGTAAAGTGAACCCGACTCAAAGTGAAGCAATGACCATGGTTGTTGCTCAAGTACTTGGCAACGATACCACTATTAATGTCGCTGGTGCTTCGGGTAACTTCGAGCTCAATGTATTTATGCCAGTGATTGCTTATAACTTACTGCAATCTATTCAGTTGCTTGGTGATGCATGTAATAGTTTTAATGATCACTGTGCAGTAGGGATTGAGCCAAATCGTGAGAAAATTGATCATTTCTTGCATAATTCTCTTATGTTAGTTACGGCATTAAATCCGGTTATTGGTTATGAAAACTCTGCAAAAGTGGCGAAAACTGCTTATAAAGAGAATAAAACTTTAAAACAAGTTGCTGTAGAGCTAGGACTTGTTACAGCAGAGCAATTTGATGAAGTGGTTAAACCTGAAAAAATGGTTTCGCCAAATAGTAAATAAGCGATTTAACAATAGCCATCAGCAGTATATTTTGTAGCGATTTTACAAACTCTTAACTACTGATGGCTATTATGCTTAAGATGTTAAAGTTAGGGCCATTCATTTACCCTAAGTTATTTATTAAAAATTAGAGCTATACCAATAGATCTTCTATATATTCCCAGCCATTAGCTTTCATCTCTTCAAACTTTCTTTTTAATTCTTCTTTTGTATATTCATGTGAGTCTTTAGCTAAAAGAATATGATAAGAATTAGATGCTGGATCTATAGTGACCTCATTAATTTCTACTGGCTGAATCACACCATTTTCGGTCAAACCAAGATCAGTAAAGCACATTCCTTTTACCGGAATAACACTGCATTCATACTCTTTAGAAATAAAATAATTATTTGAATAAGTTGAATAGGTACGTGAAGCGCGAATCTTCATTGCTATCTCCTTTATTCGTAGAGAAGATTTGAGTAGTGTGGCGCGTTTTAAAAGCTAAAACTGTTTACTTTTTATTGTTTGTTTACTATGAATCTTTGTTATTTAAAATATTTTTAACAATCTATATCAAAATTAACTGTAGAAGCCTCCTTTTTAAAAGAAGGCTTCAATATAGATAAGCTTATCTTGAGATTTTGTAAACTTTATTTTTATATTCATCACGAGAAATGACACCTTTATCATATTGTTGTTTTAATGATCTATATTGTTGATAACGAACATCTCTTTGAAGACCCATATTGTCATGATTTCTAATGTAATAGAGACTTCGTTCATGATCACTCATATTTACAGTATGGTCGGGAGAGTGAGAATAAGTGTTTTGTGGTTGCTCGTCTTGGTAGTGTTTTGCAATCTCAAAAAAATCTACGTTTTGTTTGTTTGAATCAGAGCGGAAAGGATTGTGTTGTGATTCGTTAATTTTATGATCTGAACTATTATTTACCTCAAGCATACTCTTATGGCGTTTTGACTCTTGTCCATAAAATTCATATTTGGTTGGGGAGATAGTTGTTTCAGAAAATACAAAAGGAGAAAAAGTAGCAGTACTTAAAACTAATAAAATTAATTGTAATCTATTCATTTCTTTGGAAGCCCAGATGAAAGTGAGTAAATCACTGTATTATAACACTAAATTTAACAGTAAACTAAAAAATAATATATCTAAAATATACATATTTTTAATTTTCAAAGTTGTATAAGATTTATTTGCAAGTTTCTAGGTTGTAATTATTCATTATTAAGCTTTATCAAACCAACTTGGTGTTGAATAAGCTGCCATAATTGTTAAAATGCCCACCTTATCCTGTTTTTATATTATTTTTTAATTGCTTTCGTTCTTGCAATTTTTAAATTAATTATGAAAAACAGTCGTTTAGTTAAGGATTTTTTTGAATGCTCTCTATTTATTTAACAGATACTCAACAACATGTGCAATTTAATGATTACCCAAGTGATCAGCCTGTTAAATTTCTGTTAAATCTTAAAAAGATTTTTCCAAGTACTGGTGATTTATTATTACCTGTTTTACCTGAAGATAATGATCTGGAAAATGTAACTTGGGAATCAACCTCAAAAGACTTTGAAATCTTCAAAAAGTTATTGGCAGGTTGGGGTGTGATTGAGCTTCGTTTAAATGCCATTACCGCTTATAAAGATAAAAATTTTGCAAACGAGTTGATCAAACAAGCTCAAGCGAAACGTAAAAAAGTAGCACAAAAAAATCATCAACTTTCACTAGTTGCATTGGATTATATTTTTATGCACGAAATTCATGCACTCATTGATGCTGAACTGTTCACAATAGGCGAGAAATTTTATTTGCCAACCTTGCGGGAGCAATGGAAAGGTACCGTTTCGGACCAAGTGCTTAATGGAAAGCTCTAATGAATACCAAAAGGTGAATTCTTATAATTTACCTTTTTTATAATTAAATCAAAAATTTGCGTGTTTTTTTTGGTGGGTTGTACAAAAGTTTACAAGAAAAGAATGCGTTTTTTTAAAAGTGGCAGATACATTGCTTATATAAATACAAAATTATTGCGGGAGAGAGGTTCTTAAGAACCCGCCGAAGGAGCAACAGGCCCGGAAACTCTCAGGCAAAAGGACTGTAATAATTAAAAAATCTGGAGAGCAGCTTAAGATTTATAAGCATGGAAAATAAAAACTTATAAGTCATAAACTCACCGAAGGGGAAGATCGAAATACTAAAAGGTAGTATTTAGGTCGAAACTCTCAGGTACAAATGACAGATGGGCTGTACTGATGAAATGTTTTTGCATTTCAGAGGAGTCTGTTATGCCACATGTTATTGTGATTGGTGCAGGAATCACAGGGGTTACTTCAGCCTATGAATTATCTCAATTAGGTTACCAAGTCACAGTGATTGATCGCCATCTTTATCCAGCCATGGAAACATCATTTGCAAATGGAGGGCAATTATCTGCTTGTAATGCAGAAGTCTGGAACCAGAAAGCGACCGTTATAAAAGGTTTTAAATGGATGAGGCAAAAAGATGCTCCTTTATTA
>NZ_POYH01000078.1:11081-15729 GCF_002899995.1 Acinetobacter sp. AKBS16
TGAATCCTTCTTTTAGCCTACATAAATATAGTTGGTTGGTTGAGTTTTTGTCTCATATTAAAAATTATGAAGCCAATACAATAGAAACCGTTCGCTTGGCATTGCTTGCGCGTAAGCGCTTGTTTGACGTAGCTGAAAAAGAGCAGCTTCAATTTGATTTGGAGAAACGCGGTATTCTTCATATGTATCATACTAAGGATGATTATGACATCGCCAAGCGAGTTAATGATGTTTTAAATAAAGGGACTTTAGAACGTTACTCGGTTTCACCTGAGGAAATGAAATCAATCGAACCTTCTTTAACGGGTGAGTACTTTGGTGGCTATTACACACCAAGCGATGCAACCGGTGATATCCATAAATATTCAACCTCTTTAGCTGAAAAGACTAAACAATATGGCGTTCAGTACAAATTCGGTTTGGAAGTTACTGATATTAAGTGTCATACAGATAAAGTGGTACTGAATTGTCAGCCAAGTGCTGAGCATCCGCATCTTTCCCAAACAGACAGCTTTCAATTAGAAGGTGATGTTCTGGTGGTTTGTGGTGGTGTAGGAAGTTATCAGTTGGCTGATATGATTGGTGAACGTGTAAATGTTTATCCGGTCAAAGGTTATTCAATTACCGTCCAATTAAAAGATGAAAAAAGTATAAAAAATGCACCGTGGGTGAGTTTGTTGGATGAGAGCGCTAAAATTGTAACGTCTCGTTTAGGACCAGATCGTTTACGTGTAGCAGGTACGGCCGAGTTTAATGGTTATAATCGAGATATTCGAGCCGACCGTATTCAACCTTTGGTAAATTGGGTAAACCGCAATTTTGACATTTCAACTGAGCATGTTGTGCCTTGGGCGGGTTTAAGACCAATGATGCCTAATATGTTGCCAGTTGTGAAACAGTCTAAACAGTCTCGAGTTTTCTATAATACGGGACATGGTCATCTAGGCTGGACTTTGTCAGCAGCTACAGCTGTTTTGGTGAGTCAAGACATTCAACAAAAGTATCCAGCATAAAAAGAAAAGCCAGTGTCTATGCACTGGCTTTTTTATTTTATATTCACTAGTCGTACAGACGATAAATTCCTGTGAAGCGCTCACAACCTTTTTGCTGGGTTTTTACGATGAGCAGTGCTTTCTGAAAGTCAAATTTATATTTACAGTTATGTTCATTATCTAAAATTTCACTTTTCTGTTCAGGAGAGCTGTATGCCATAAGTGAAACCGTTTGGGTTTCTTTTCGGTTATTCGGATTACGGTAAGCTAAACCTTCAATTTTGATTTTATCTTTAGCAAGTTGATGTATTTGTAAATGAACGGGCTGAGATGCAATATGTCCATTTTCAAATTTAAGATAATGCTGAGTTAGTGTTTGTTTAAGTGAAGCATAAAAATTTAAATCATCACCACGTACATCAAACTGTTGTTGAACACATGAATTGGTTTTGCATTGTTGTGTTTGTCTAAGCCACAATGTTTGAGTATCTTGTAGAAGCTGCAGTGGGGCATCTGTGACCAAGTATGCAGAAAGATATTTATTGTTGAGCTGCTTTCGTGCTTCGCTAAAGGTTTTTGAACAGATTTTTAGCTCTGCTTTTGAGTTGGAGCAGTCGATAGATTCTGCAAAAACAAGCGATGAGCATAAACAACTCAATGTCACGACAAAACTTAATCTTTTCAATTGATTCATATCAGTATTCGACGGCATGATCGCTTATACTTTCAGTCTACTTTGCTAAGTGTACTATAGCGAAACACGACGGTTGAATACAAGATTTCTTAAGCTTTTATAATAGAAGGGAAGAGTTTATATGGTTGCTCAAATTCGTATTGGACAAGGAATGGATGTGCATGCCTTTGAAGAGGGTAACTTCGTAACCTTAGCTGGCGTTCAAATTCCGCATACGCATGGTTTGAAGGCACATTCTGATGGCGATGTCGTGCTACATGCATTATGTGATGCCTTGCTAGGTGCTCTAGCACTTGGTGATATTGGTCAGCATTTTCCGGATACAGATCCAGAATTTAAAGGAGCGGATAGCCGTGTTCTACTTAAACATGTTTATCAATTAATATTAGACCGAGGTTATCATTTAAATAATGCTGATATTACGGTAGCTTGTGAGCGTCCTAAATTGGCCAAATACAATTTGGAAATGCGTCAAAGCATTGCAGATGTTTTAAATGTAGATTTAAATCAAATTAGTATCAAAGCGACCACAACCGAAAAACTTGGATTTACTGGTCGCCAAGAAGGAATTTTAGCAACAGCGACGGTGTTAATATCTCATTAAACTAAATCATTGGTTTGTTGCAAAGACTGTTGAAGTTCTAAGGTAGCCTTACGGCCTTGAAGCTGTAAGGTAATACTATGAATGAGTCCTGTCCATGTTTCATTTGGCTCCCAAATCTCATGAAGCAAATCCTGACAGGTTGGCATATCCATATTCATATAAAATTGTCTGTAGACATACATAAGACAACTTACGCGTTTATTTTTGGCACAATGTATCCAAACAATTTCATTCTGCACTAAATGATCAATCAAATCTAAAACTAATAAGCATTGGTCAGAAGAGGGTGTTTCCCAGTCAATTGGAATATGAATATAATTTAAACCATATTCTAGACAGACCTGATCCTCATTTTTAATACTATCTGGTGAATTCGATAAAGCTAAATTTACAACAGTACTACAACCATACTCTTTAATGAGTTTAAGTTGTTCAATAGAAGGTTGTGCTGAACTAAATAAATGTTCATGAATGATCGAAAATGCAGGGATTTCAGATAATGATTGTTCAAGGGTTGTCATAATCGCACTCTACACGAGTAGGCTTGGCTTATTGTGTAGAATGTTATACACGATTATGTGTGACAGTTGAAATATAGACTGTTTATATATTGGGCAACATCATAAAAATTTTTAAAATAATAAATGAGGGGAATAGGGATCTTATAAAAATAAAAAAACAGCACCTTAACGATGCTGTTTTTTGAATTAGAAATTAAGCTTTTTTCAAATTTTCGTTGAGTAAAAATTCCATTAAAGCTTTTTGTGCATGCAGACGGTTTTCTGCTTCGTCCCATACGACGGCATTTTTATGGTCGAGCATGGTTTCAGAAATTTCTTCACCACGATGAGCAGGTAAGCAGTGCATGAATAAACAGTCCGGGTGTGCAAGTCCCATTAATTTCTCGTTAACCTGAAAATCAGCAAAGGCTTTTTCACGAAGCTTCTGTTCTTCTTCTTGTCCCATGCTTGCCCATACATCTGTAACGATAAGATCAGCATTTACAGCCGCATCTTCCGCATTATCAAAAAGTTCAACACAATGCCCAAACTCTGCTAAAAATTCAGGTTTAGGTTCATAACCTTTTGGTGATGCAATCTTGAGTTTGAAACCCATCATGTGTGCAGCTTCAATGTATGAATTACACATATTATTGCCATCACCAATCCAAGCTACGGTTTTGCCTTCAATGCTGCCGCGATGTTCAATATAAGTTTGTAAATCTGCAAGTAACTGACAAGGATGGTGATCGTCAGTTAAGCCGTTAATAACGGGAACTTTTGAATAAGATGCAAAACGTTCAACAATATCGTGACCAAAAGTACGAATCATTACGATATCAAGCATGCTTGAAATAACACGTGCTGAATCTTCAATCGGTTCACCACGGCCTAATTGCGTATCACGTGGTGATAAGAAAATGGCACTACCACCAAATTGATTAATACCGGCTTCAAAAGAAATACGAGTGCGTGTGCTCGATTTTTCAAAAATCATTCCCAATACTTTACCAACAAAAGGTTGATATACCTTATTGCTTTGCTGCATTTTCTTAAGTTCGCTTGCGCGTTCTAAAATGCGATTAAGTTCTAGAGTGGATAGATCACGTAAAGTCAGGAAATGTCTTAGAGCCATGTAGCTACTCCATAATAATTGTTTTGAATTACAACAATTATCTGTTGTTGGCTGGGTGGAAGTGGGAAAAAAGAAGTCTACTATACTATAAGCATTTCAAAATGCAAAAGAATTAGACTTTATGATGCCCCTTTAAGAAAATATCAACACAATAGTTAATATAATCAATAACTTCCGTTTCATTAGGTGGGAGAGGCATTCCCATAATCATTCGCCATTCAATATCACGTAAAATTCCAAAATACATAAGAGAGGAATGATCAGGAGATGTACAGGTAATTTCACCTGATTGATGAGATATGAGTAAGGCTTGAGCAATTGTATTTTGGACATCCAGAGCACATTTTTCATATAAGTATTGGCTCAAAGTTGCATTACATTGAGTTTGTTCAATAACCAAACGTAAAAAGGCAATGTGTTCAGGTTGAATAATGTGCTTATAAAAACGGATGAGAGTTTGGATTAAATAATCTTTTAAAGAAGTTTGCTCTGGTTGAAATGCAATGCAGATATCTTTAAAAAACATTTCACGGCGATAATCGCAGATTGCAGTAAATAAGCCATCTTTATTACCGAAGTATTTATAAATAGAGGTTTTTGAACCACCAGCATGATTAACGATGTCGTCAAGAGAGACAGCATCATATCCTTTTTCCAAAAACAGCTCGGTTGCGCTTAGCAATAGAGCTAAACGACGTTCTATACCGCGGCGTGTTTGGGGTT
>NZ_POYH01000078.1:15834-16932 GCF_002899995.1 Acinetobacter sp. AKBS16
TGTGACTCAAGGACTGGATCATGCATAAAATTTAATAACGACGGCTAACACTGCTTATCTAGTATAGCAAATCTATCTTTAACGATGGTCATTGGTATGTTTTTAGGTCATCTGGTAAACAATAAGTAGAGCATAGTTTTGGGGAAAATATAGAAAATATAATGATTTATGTAGAAATTTAGAATTTTTTGATCATGTAACTGTATGTTCACATTTTAGTTTGGCAGTTAATTCCGTTTTAAATAGTCATAAAGAAAAGCGGCTAAATTAAATTAGCCGCTTTTTGATTTTTACTTCGGTGTTAAGCTTCTGACAATGTTGCTTTATGTTCGTCCTCATCATCGTCATCAGCAGAATCCATGCCCAGCTCTTTTAACTTTCTGGTTAGGGTGTTACGACCCCAACCTAATAGCTCGGCTGCATGACGTTTGCGCCCACGAGTTTGCTGTAGTGCCGCATTAATCAAGGTGCGCTCAAACATTGGAGTAGCAATGTCTAAAATCTTCATTTCACCATTTTTAAGTTTTTGAATTGCCCATTGGCTTAGTAGCTCATCCCAATGGTGCAAAGAAATACGTTCAAAAGATGGTGCTGGCTGACTAGTCTCACTACTTTTTTGGAGTGGAACCTGTTTAAGCTCAGAAGGTAAATCTTCCGGATAAACCTCACGGCCAGTAATCATGACGGTTAACCAACGGCAGGTATTCTCAAGCTGACGAACATTACCAGGCCAAGGTAATTGTTGCATATAGTCCGTTGTTTCAGTGCGTAAAATCTTTGGACTTACACCTAGCTCTTTACCCGCGCGAGCCAAGAAATGTTGAGCCAGCATAGGGATGTCTTCACTGCGATGCGCAAGCTTCGGAATATGAATTCGAATAACATTTAGACGGTGGTATAAGTCTTCACGGAAACGACCTTCATTCACCAGTTTTTCTAAGTCTTGATGGGTTGCCGCGACAATTCTGACATCTACTTTAACCGGTATATGACCACCAACTCGGTAAAACTCACCATCTGCGAGCACACGTAACAATCGAGTCTGGGTTTCAAATGGCATGTCACCAATTTCATCAAGGAAGAGAGTTCCACCATTGG
>NZ_POYH01000078.1:17033-17672 GCF_002899995.1 Acinetobacter sp. AKBS16
TGTTCAAAGCGGCCTTGATGTTGGGTGTTTGCACCCGTGAAAGCACCTTTTTCATGACCAAATAATTCCGTTTCGATTAAATCTTTAGGAATTGCTGCCATGTTTAAAGCAATAAAAGGCTTAGCGCGTCGTGGAGAATGTTTATGTAAAGCATGCGCAACCAGTTCTTTACCTGTGCCTGATTCACCATTAATTAAAACGGTAATATGCGACTGAGATAAACGACCAATCGCTCGGAAAACCTCTTGCATAGCAGGAGATTCGCCAATAATTTCTGTTGATTGTAGTGGTGAAGCTGTTTTTGTCGCTTCTTGCTGCTGCAATTTATTGATATGCAAAATCGCTCGATTGACTAGAGCTAAAGCTTCATCAATATCGAATGGCTTTGGTAAATACTCGAATGCACCAGTCTGATAGCTTGATACAGCAGACTCTAAGTCCGAATGCGCTGTCATAATGATAACAGGCAAGTCGGGGTGAGAGTTTTTCACTTTAGATAAGAAAGTTAACCCATCAATACCTGGCATACGAATGTCAGTTAAGATGACATCGGGCGCATCATGATGTAAACGTTCCAGTGCTGTTTGAGCTTCTTCAAAATTGGTGACGTCAAATCCTTCTTCTTTAAAGGTCTTTTCA
>NZ_POYH01000078.1:17746-20733 GCF_002899995.1 Acinetobacter sp. AKBS16
TACCCATCGCATGGCGCGATCGTCATCAATAACCCATATTTTATTTCGCGACACGGTCTGACTCCCAAGGTAAATATAAGCTAAACATTGTTTTTCCAGGAACTGATTGGCATTCAATCATTCCGTTATGTTGATGCATGATGTTCTGTGCAATACTCAGGCCAAGCCCTGTGCCTTTTGCTCGTCCTGTAACCAAAGGGTAAAACACAGACTCTAAAATGCTTTCGGGAATACCCGGTCCATTGTCTTCAATATCGACTCGTACAGCAGAGCGGTTGAGTACTCCATTAATAGTGACTAGACGTTGAATACGGGTACGTAAAATTAATTCAGGCTCTTGATCTGTAAAAAATGATTTATTTTCTGTAATAGCTTGAATGGCATTAACGCTAATATTGAGCATGACTTGAATGAGTTGGTCACGATCGGCTTTTACATCGGGTAAAGACAAATCATAATCACGCGTAATTTTGATTTTTTTCTTGGTCTGATTTGCGATTAAAGAGCGTACCCGTTCTAGAGGTTCATGCACATTTACATTTTCATAACTTGGCAATTGTCTTGAGCCCAACATGGTGTCGGCCAAATTGGTGAGACGATCTACCTCGTTAATAATGATATCCGTAAATTCAGCATAGCTCTCGTCATTTAAACTACGAGCAAGTAACTGAGTTGCCCCCCGAATACCAGCCAGAGGGTTTTTAATTTCGTGAGCAACGCCTCGAACCAGTTGTCTAGCCACTTGATGTTGTTGAATTAAGTTTTCTTCCTTAGAAATTTTCAACATACGATCAATAGGATTTAACTCAATAAGTAAGAGCGGGTGGTAGCTTTTACCTGCATTTAATTGCGAGACCGTATAATCCACATGTAAATCTTTAAAATTGACATTAATGATGGCTTCACGACGTGTATAAGGTTGTCCCGTTTTTAACGTGTTCAATAGGGCTTCATGCGTATTAAAGGTATCATCAGGTGCATGAAGTAAATTTAAAACCGGTTGTCCAGAAGCGCGAAGCAAACTAATGTCAAAAAGTGCTTCACAAGCGGAATTCAAATAAAAAATATTAAAGTTACTATCGATTAATAAAATCGCAGTAGTTAAATTGTCTACCAATAGGCGATAGTCGATAGGTGTGTGTTGATCCATTAGCGAATCGTTCCTGTCTTAAAATGGCGCAATGGCATCTTCATTGGTTATCGGTTTTCACCGTTATAGAACATGATCGATGCAAAATGTACGCCAACTTTGTTTATGGTTTATTTTAAGGTTTTAAGCGTATTTAAAGCGCTCTAAAATCGTTCTTAATATCTTTTGGTCAAAAATATGGATGTATACACCAATAATATCATGATCCAACTTGGTGCAATATTGAGTTTTGGTGCAAATATTGGTTGTATTTTGGTGCATTACACAAAGAGTGGGGTTTCCACCTATGCTTGAGACGAGAAAAGACATACAATACGCGCATTCAAGTGGAGCGCAGATTCATGAAGACCCCCAAAGTCGGTTTTGTTTCTTTAGGTTGTCCTAAGGCATTGGTAGATTCTGAACGAATTTTAACTCAGTTAAAGACTGAAGGTTATCAAGTTGCATCAGATTATGATGGTGCTGATTTAGTTGTTGTTAATACCTGTGGTTTTATTGAATCTGCAGTACAAGAATCTTTAGATGCAATTGGCGAAGCCATGAGTGAAAATGGCCGAGTTATTGTGACGGGCTGTTTAGGTAAAGATGAAGATAAAATTCGTCAAATGCACCCTAATGTTCTAAAAGTTACTGGTGCAGCAGCTTATCAAGACGTTATGGAAGCTGTACATGAATATGTTCCAGCACCGCCTAAACATAATCCGTTTATTGACCTTGTTCCTGAGCAAGGTATCCGTTTAACACCGAAACATTATGCTTATTTAAAAATATCTGAAGGCTGTAATCACCGTTGTACCTTCTGTATTATCCCGAGCATGCGCGGTGATTTAGTATCACGTCCAGTTGGAAGCGTATTAGAAGAAGCTGCTGCGTTAAAACGTGCAGGTGTAAAAGAAATCTTAGTCATTTCCCAAGATACCTCAGCTTATGGCGTAGATACCAAATATAAGCTCGATTTCTGGAACGGACAGCCCGTAAAAACCAAATTCTTCGACATGTGTGAAGCACTTGGTCAGCTTGGAATTTGGGTTCGCTTACATTATGTATATCCATATCCACATGTGGATGCAGTAATCGATTTGATGGCTCAAGGTAAAATCTTGCCATACCTCGATATTCCATTCCAGCATGCAAGCCCACGCGTTCTTAAATTAATGAAACGTCCGGCACATAGTGAGAATACATTAGAAAAAATTAAATTATGGCGCGAAAAATGCCCGGATCTTGTGATCCGTTCTACTTTCGTGGTTGGCTTTCCAGGCGAAACTGAAGAAGACTTCCAGATTTTGCTCGATTGGTTGGTTGAAGCTCAACTTGATCGTGTAGGCTGCTTTACCTATTCACCAGTAGAAGGCGCTACGGCAAATGATTTACCAGATCATGTGCCAGAAGAAATTAAGCAAGAGCGTTACGAGCGCTTTATGCAAGTGCAGCAACAAATCTCTGCTGCCAAATTACAAAAACGTATTGGTCAAACGATGACTGTATTGGTCGATAGTTTGGAAGATGAATATCCTGTTGCTGTTGCACGTTCTTATGCCGATGCTCCGGAAATTGACGGTAATGTCTTTGTAGAAGATATCGATAAGAGCACTATTCAACCAGGCGATATGTTGGAAGTCGAAATTACCGATGCGGATGAATACGACTTATTTGCAAAGTTAATTAAAATTAAATCGGTCTAATCGAATCACGATTCAAAAAGCATTCAGTTTAAGAGGTCTTGGAGCAAAATCATGGCGGAAACAATCAGCCCCCGTTATTCACGAATTTTATTAAAATTATCTGGTGAAGCTTTATCAGGTAATAAAGATATGGGTATTGATGCTCAAGTTTT
>NZ_POYH01000079.1:0-5753 GCF_002899995.1 Acinetobacter sp. AKBS16
TTATTATAATCATGAGAGAATCAAGGTGAAGCTACAAGGTTTATCCCCTGTACAATATAGAAACCAGTTTATAAAAACTGCTTAACTAACTGTCCAACTTTATGGGGGCAGATCATTCCGCCGCAGAGGGGGCACGCAGGGATTCCCACAAAAAAGTGATTACTTTTTCGTGTTCTTTGGCTAATGGTCTGCTAAAACCAACTGGCAATGTAGGCCAGCAGGCAAAGGATAATCGGAGGGGTTTTAGGTGTCAATGTGATATTGGCTAGAAATAAAGCTTTAAAAACTCTATAAAATAACTTTACTTAAGATTTAGTCATCCATTCTAGAATCTTTTATTTTTGAAATTTAAAAATATAAGTAAACTTAAAATGTACTCCGCTATATTAATTAAGACTTTGAATGCCGACTGATGCTTATTTTCCTCCATAATACATAACGAACGGCTAATCCAAGGAAGGAAATATTATTTTTATAGTTACAATAAGGGATTCAAACTAAAAAATGATTATTGTTAGATCTAAAACAAGGTGAAGTTTTATATTAGCTAATTTTTTAAGAATTATTCTCTAATTTAACTAGTAAATTTATAGACCGATAAAATGAATAATTAAATCCATCTTATCGGCTTGCTAGAAGAGGTTTTTAAAACCTTATTTTTTATTGTTTAATATATTTTGGAAATTCTTTTAAAACCTTATGACAAAAGTGGCCCTGTGAGTCCTCTTTCTTCCGCTCTTCAAATTCCTTCATCCCAAATTTCATAACCTCTCTACCATATTTTTCGCCGAGATCATGTTTAGTACATTTTGCGGCAGCCTCTTTTAACTCTTCTGAATAATAGTGATAGTTACAATCAAGTTGAGCTCGGCTTAAAAAACCATGAAGCTCTACTGCTTTCTCACATTGTGTTTGCTCTAGAAGATTTCTAGATTCTTGACTTGCATAAATTGATGTTCCTACTAATAAAGTGAAAATCGTTACTAAAAAATTACGCATTATTTCCCCGAAAAAGTTATTAAAAGTATTAGTGATAATATTGCGGGCGTATTAAATAATAATTATCTCTAAGTGTCTATTAATAATAAAGAAAACAGGATAGCCTTCTTCTCTTTTGAATATTTAATCACCTTATTAAAATTATGTGATTAAGTTTTAACAAATAAATAATATTTATTTTACTTCCCTATTTAATTGTTAAATTAGTACTTTGGTTAGGGATTAAAGTATGCCTTTTTTTGACTTTCAATAATAATATTTAGCTATTTAGTTAGGATATTTAATAAGATTCTTGGAAAGATAAGCGCTATGACCAATAAGAATATATTTATTATTTAACCAGTATTTGATGATTCTAATGTATGAATCAAAAATTCCTAATATTTGATTTTTGGGTAAGATCCGCAAAGAGCACTGTTTAGTCACCCTTACTGAAACAGTGCTCTTTGCTTCATCACAACTCCTATCCAGTAGAGTCCGATGCATAGAAATAGTGTATGGCTGTGTCGATCAAAATGTTTACTGAATTTTCAGTTTTTTTAAATGATATCAGCATAAAAATCACGTATATTTAAAATTAACAGAAGAATCTTCTTTGGTTTATATTTTGAACAGCACAGAATACACACTAGATCGCATAGATCGGAAAATATTATCTGCCTTACGTAGAAATGGCCGTTTAACGGTTGCACAGCTCGCCGAAGAAGTCGGGCTTTCATCTTCACCTTGCTGGACTCGACTCAAACGTTTAGAAAGTCTAAAAATTATTGAAGGCTATACCGTAAACGTAAACCCCAAAGCGATTGGCATTCATGAGTTGTTTTTTATTGAAATTACCCTAGAACGCCACGATGATGAAATGTTAGAAAACTTTAGCGAGGCTTTGGCAGATATTCCGGAAGTGGTCGAAGCGCATTTAGTTACGGGCGACTATGATTATTTGGTGAAAGTAGCCGTAAAAGATGCCGAGCATTACGAGCGTTTTTTACGTAAAAAGCTCTACTCGATTAAAGGAATCCGCCACACGCGTTCAACCTTTGCTTTACGACCACTTAAATCTGCCAATACTGCCGATTTAATGTTGATTGAATAATTTACTTATAGGGACGGCTTTGGGTGGTTCATTGTTTTAATTTGATTTTATTCAATGTTACACATAAAGCTCTCTTGTCAGCTTCTTTAAGTTGAGGATGCTGAACAGGCCACATATAGCTACAGCCATGAGGCGCTTTGTTATTATTTTTCTTAAGTTCATAGGCGATATTTTTTAGCAGCTCCGTGTTTAAAGCGCTAATTTTTACGCGTACTTCGCTTAAGTCTTGAGGCTTCCAGTTGGTTTCCGGACTCGACAACCAGTCGGCACGATAACGGTACTGGATTGCTTTAGCCACATCCATTTGCGCTACTATAAATGGCTTTACTGTTTCGCTGTTAAGCCCAAAAGAGTCGGCTTCAGAAAGCGATTGATCGAGTACTTTCTTTTCTTGTGTTAAATCTTCAATCGGTAAATGCTGCTCTGCCTTATAACCTGCGACATCTTTCATATAAGATAAGCGTTCGTTAATTAAACGCGCGGTTTGCTCATATTGATATGCTTGTGCCAGTGAAGAAAAGCACATCAAAGCTGCCACTGTAGTCGCTAGTTTAACAGTTTGTTGAATATTCTTAATATTTAACATTTAAGTACCTTCAAAATTATTGTTCTGTTGTCATTCCAAAGCAGTACTCTATTTTAAGAACACTCGAAAGTAAAATCTCAAGACACGCTAAGCTCTTGACTCCATGCAGTGTTAGGTTGTTGATAGATGTGCTGACAGACTTGTTTAACAGATGAAATAAAGTGCTGGTTTTGCCCATCCCATTTTTCCACCATGCAATATGTCACGTGTATTCCTTTGGGCTGAAACTCTCTTGCCAATGACTGCGATAACGCTCGAATACTCGCAAACATGCTTTGACTTAACACATCGTAGTGAGCCGAATTATTAGATGGTGCTCCAAGAAAAATAACAGTGCCCCGCTGCTGCTTTAGCATCGGTTTAATCAATGCTTGTGACACGCTCACCGCGCTTAAACCCGTTGTTTGCCAACTGTGCTCAATTTCTTCTAAAGATAAAGCTTCAATATTTGGCGCAGATGAAAAATTTGGCTGAAACACGCATAACTCAATGCTATGACTATGGCTGGCAATATATTTTAGTAAGCTTTTTAAATGCTCAGTATTCACCAAGTTTAAACGGACACTCGTTATGCCATCATTTACACGGTTTACTTGTATATTCTGAACGCTAGAATCATGCACAGCTTGATAGACATGCAATGGAGATTGCTCATTTTTGTCTAAAATTACAAAGTTCTGGTCAAGTAGTTCTATATCATGACCTGCAATAACCACACAGCCCTGCTTTTTTTGAAACTTCTGAAATATTGTTTTTAGCATATGAGTCTCTCAAAATTTTTCTTGGTATGGACGTAAATCTAGCTCGTGTGTCCAAAGCTCAGGGCTTTGCTGATAGAGCATCCAATAGTTGTCAGCTATTGCATTAATATTGAGTCCACCCGTCCCCCGTGTGAGACGAATGAAACGTCCTAGACCAAATAAAGCTTTATTAATTCTGTCGCCATCCACCATTCCATCAATAATGACATGAGCAATATGAATGCCTTGACTTTTATAAATTTGAGCTAAATTTAACGCATAAGTCCGCAAGGCAGATTTCCCCATAGTGAAAGCTGCGAAAAAAGGCTTTCCACGCAACGAGGCACTGGCTCCGGTAAAAATAAGTGTACCGTGGTTTTGTTCTTTAAATATTTTTAAACAGCTTTGAGAAACTAAATAGGCCGATAAAAAAGTGGATTGCCACATTTGAGTAAAAAACGATAGCGGACTGTGTAAAAAAATTGAGGGAATATTTCCCCCAACATTATGAATAACTGCAGTAATGCGTTCATTCTGACTTATGATGGTGTCAAACAATGCTTGAACTTGATTGATATCTTCTGCATCTAGACGAAATGCCACAGCTTCACCTGCATTGGCATGGATTTCGGCAGCTACTGCCTCAATTTTTTGGAAAGTACGTCCAGCAACGTAAACTTTTAAGCCCTCTTTTGCAAAGCGATGACAGACAGCAGCACCAATGCCCTGTGATGCCCCAACGCCAATAACAACTGCACAATCTCGTATTTTATCTGGTGTTGCTGATGCCATACTCGTCTCAACCTGTTTGTTTTTTATACCATTCTGCCATAAATGGACGATCCAAGATTTCCTTACCAAACTTCTTACTTGTACGAATGACTTCACCAAGTTGAGCAACTACAGCTATGTCTGCAATCGTTTGATTCTCACCCACTAACCATTCACTTTGTGATAAAACCTGCTCAATACGATCGAGGTGTCGTATAAATTCTTCTTCAACATTTTCAGCCTTCATTCTGCCCAAGCCTTGAAAGAAAAGCTGTGTTTTGAGTTCAGCTAAAATAAAACCCTTCACCATAGGTTTTTCATATGCAGGACGGCCAATACTGCTAATACGAATTGCTTCTTCTAAAGCTTCCGAATCATTTACTCTTAAATATACTTCATAAAAATAGAGTGATTCATCTGCCCAGTCTTCCCAAAGTTCTACAAGTGCTTTTTGATTTGGGTCTTCGGGATAAAGTCGAGGTGTATCCGGAAAGGTTTCGTCTAGGTAGCGAGCGATACGGGTACTGTCTTGTATACGCTGTCCTTTATGGTCAATAACAGGTACTTTGCCCACTTTACTGAGCAAAGGTACTTTCGCTCCAAGAATGCCGTTGTAATTAATCGTTTCGTATGGGATTCCCTTAAATTTCAAAGCTCTTGCAACTTTTTGACAAAATGGAGAAATTTCCCATTGATGCAAAATAATATCCGACATTTATTCACCTTTATTTTTAATTGCCTGTTTTGCCACTCAGTTCCTTTTTGGAACTAATTATTAAATATACAGAATATCTTTTTAAGTCAAACTGTTTTTGATGACGACCAAGTTTCAAAATATAAAAAAGCGCTACCCCTTTTAAAGAAATAGCGCTTTGAAAACATGAATAATTTAGAAAATCTAATTAAACGCTCAGCATACTATTTAAAGTTTCAGAAACGTTTTTAGATTTCACTTTAGGCTGCAACGCTTGTAAAGCCTGTTGCACTTGAGTGCGCTGAGGTTCGGCAAGCGTATACCAGCGAGATAACACCTGTAATAAACGTGAACCTAAAATCGGGTTTTTCTCGTCCAGATATTCTGCAAGATTAATAAAGTGAGCTACACCAAAGCCCCACGTATTTTCAGGGTTATTTGACAAACCACCACTCACGGCGCGAATACGGTTTGGTGTAGTTAAGTCATAATCAGGATGCTGAGTTAGATATTCAATTGTCTCAACTGTAGCATTTGGATTTGCTGCCTGAATCATAAACCATTGGTCCAAAGACAATGCTTCGTCTTTAAAGCGGTTATAGAAATCAGCTAGGGCTTCTTGTGCTTGAGGCGCACTTTGCCACACTAGTACACGCAGCGCACCTAAACGTTCAGACATATTCCCCGTGCTTTGATATTGCTCATAAGCTAATTCAAATGCACTTTGATCACCCTGACGCGCCATCATCATGAGCATAATGTTCTTTAATGCACGTACACCCATCGCTAAAGAAAATTCTTTTTGCAAGTCTGGGTCAAGTGTAAGGTACGTATCTTTCCAGAACGCCCCCAACTCTTGTGCCAAACGAT
>NZ_POYH01000079.1:5860-16810 GCF_002899995.1 Acinetobacter sp. AKBS16
GGCTTCACGTTTTACATGAATATCGGCTGGTGCATAGTTTTGATCAATACGGCTACCCAAATAACCTTCAGTCGGTACATCAAACAAACGCGATGCTAAAAGTGGATCACGACCAACTAATTCAGGCAATGTACTTTGAATAGCTTGAATATAGGTATCCGCAGAGTGATCTTCTAACAAAATACGTTCAAGCAAGGTTTGTGTTGCTTGCCATTGGTTAAAACCATTTGTTTCATGTTGAATTAAGAATGCTAATTCTTCATCACTGTAATCAAATACCAGATTTACAGGTGCAGAGAAATTACGTAGTAGTGAAACAACAGGTTGCTCAGTTACCCCTGTAAACTCAATAGCTGCCTCGTCTTGGTCAAACAAATACACGCCATCTTTAACACCATTTACAAATAGGCTTTCGCTTTGGAGCGTATATTGCTCTCCTGTTTTCGCATTAAATAATGCCAACGCTACAGGAATTGGGACAGCTTTTAAGTTTGGATATTTCGGATGCGCTTTTAGGCTTTGTTTAAAGCTTAGACGATAAGTTTGCGCTGCTGCATCATATTCACCTTTCGCTTCAAGCTTTGGTGTGCCTGGTTGGTTATACCAAGTTAAGAATGCAGATAAATCAACACCTGAACCTGCAGAGAGTGCAGCAACCCAGTCTTCAACAGTTACGGCTTGTCCATCATGACGGCGGAAATATTCATCCGTTCCCTGACGGAATTTTTCTTTACCCAGTAATGTCGACATCATGCGGTTAATTTCCGCACCTTTTTCATAAACAGTCGCTGTATAGAAGTTATTAATTTCGACAAAGTGGTCTGGGCGTGGAGGGTGCGACAATGGACCTGCATCTTCTGGGAATTGATGCGATTTAAGAACAGCGACATCGTCAATACGTTGAACCGCAGCAGATTGTAAATCTTCCGAGAAAGATTGATCACGGAATACCGTTAAGCCTTCTTTTAAGCACAACTGGAACCAGTCACGACAAGTAATACGGTTCCCTGTCCAGTTATGGAAATATTCATGGGCGATCACAGACTGTACACGCATAATCGCTGCGTCAGTTGTGTATTCTTCATCGGCAAGTACGCATGAGGTGTTAAAGATATTTAAACCTTTATTTTCCATGGCACCCATGTTGAACTGGCTCACCGCAACAATCATATAGTTGTCGAGATCATAGGCACGGCCATAGTGCTCTTCATCCCAGCGCATAGAATGTTTTAAAGCTTCCATTGCGATATGGCATTTTGGAATGTCTTTCTCAATGGCATAGATTTCTAAAGCAACATCACGCCCTTCCGAAGTCGTATAGCGGTCTTTCAATACGGCTAAATCACCAATCACACAAGCAAACAAATAGCTTGGCTTTTTAGTCGGGTCTTGCCAGATCGCAAAGTGACGGTTTTCACCAACTTCACCTGTTTCAAGCAAGTTACCATTCGCAAGTAAAACCGGATATTTTTTGTCTGCTTCTACACGTGTAGTAAAAACTGAAAGTACGTCTGGACGGTCTGGATAGAACGTAATTTTACGGAAACCTTCAGGCTCATTTTGCGTTACAAATAAGTCGCCAGCTTTATATAAACCTTCAAGCTGAGTGTTGGTTTCTGGGTGAATAATCACTTGAGTTTGTAAAATGACTTCATCTGGTGCATCAGTGATCACCAGTTGTTCACTATCGAGTGAATATTGTGCAGGAGTAAGATCTTGGCCATTGAGCTGAATAGATTGCAACTCAAGATCACGGCCCAGTAGTACCAAGTCTCCAGCAGTTTGACGCTTCATGACCAATGTTGAATCAACAATTGTTTTATCGTCATAAACTTGAATATCAAGATTAATTGATTCAACCAAGAACGCAGGTTTTTGATAATCTTTTAAATAAACTGTTTGATCTGCCTGAACTGGAGGCTGCGCCGCAATATTCATCTTTATTCCTTATATACTTTTGGAAACCGTAGTACGAATTTTATGAACTTGATCATACACATTCATACATACTGTGTTTGTTTACCTTTATAAAATTAATGGGACTTGATTTATACATTTCAAATTAGAATCGTCTTTTATTAGCACAGATTAGACCAAAATTACGATAATCGCTGCTTATATAATCAATCTATACAATAAAAATAAAACTCCTTTCGCTTTTAACATTTTTGAGGAGCTGCTTACATTTTGGGCATGGTTCTTGCCTTATCTAATATACCAGTATAAGTATTTCAATCAGAACAAGAGGAACTCACTATGGAATTAAAAGCTTATTTACATCGACTAGAAAACATTAAAGCGATTCATGATCTAGATGCAGCAGGACTCGACCATCATGTAATTGCCGTGTTCTTGTCTGCCGAAGGTATTTCAATGACTGCTCAGGAGGTAACCACTATCGTTAATACGTATGACGCCTTAGGTAAAGTGAAATTACCAAGTAAAAAAGTGCAGGCACTGATCAATGCCAAAAAACTTGGACAAAATGATGAGACCTTGCCGTGCCCTGTTTAATCTTAACTTTTAACCTCTTATAAAAACCTAAAGTCAAAACAAAGACTTTAGGTTTTCTATTTTTGCATCAAACAAAAAGACAATCTCATCTATCGGCAATGCGGCTGTGTATAATAGGTCAGTCATGATTAATTTAAACGTTCGGAGCGAAATGGCCTTACAAATTCTACAAAAACAGCTAGATGAAAGTAGCCATTGCCCTCTCTGCCAAGCGTCGATGTACTGGGTAGATGCCGAACAATTTGAGCAAGACGTTCAATTTCATGAATGTAGCCATTGCCAACACCGTGTATTTAAAGACACAAAAATGACATGTCATTGCGACCAATGCACTAAACAAAGAAAAAAGCTTTTACAGCAGACCAGATTACAAGAACAACGCCAGTTTAAGTCAAAAGACCAGCCACAACGCAGTTTGGAACAACTGAGTTTTTTACATAAACTTTTTTTATTGAGCCTACTTGATGACTATGCTCGTGATGACGTTGCACATGACGAATACATTCACTGGGACCAGATAAAATATCAGCCGATTACCCCCAACTGGATGTTCCAAAGCCATCTGATTAAACAGCTTCATAAAGATGGGATTTTAAATGCACAAGATCAAACCGATGAACCACAGTGCTTTTATTTAAATATTCGTCTAGATGGTTATAGCGACCCGAGTTTATTTAGTGTAGCTCAGCAATTACGCCACTGGTTCTATGAAAACCTAAGTCTTGGTATTCCATTTCGTAGTGCCGATGAAGTGAAAGACGTGCTGTTTCAGGTGCTCTATCAAGAAATTATTCAGTTCACTCAGTTCTATTGCCGAACTTGGGGTATCCAAATTGCAGGAAGCTCTAATTTTCAAGCCTTTTGCTACCGTTTAATGGACTCATTGGCGATTGGTCAAATTTATTATCTTATTCAGACTGCACTTGAATATCTTTATAAACAAAAGGCACTACAGCCACGAAATGAAAAGTTTATTAATACCAATCTATTAAAGAAAACTTTAGAGCAATATCGGGAACGAGCTTTGGCTGAAAAGTGGGAAACTTCGATGTTGCCCCGCCCTTACAATATTCCTTACAGTAAAATGAGCCATATATTATTTAACCGCTTTTTAGGTTATGACGAACAGATATTTGTACAACCTGTATGGAAAGCATGGCGAAAAATCGAACCTCGTTTAAACTTTTACTCGGTTAAACGTTGTATGTACTGTGGTTCAAATGATCTAAGCGTGGACTATGATGCAGCAGATTATGTGTCGTTGATTTGCCAAAATTGCAAACATCAAGATCACTATTTTACCCGTTAACTTTCTTATCTCTGGCTTAATAAGGATTATCAGATGACTTCGACATCCAACCTCATTGAACAGGTGATTGAAGCTTGGCAAAACATGCAGGCAAAAACGCCGCTGGTACAATGTATTACCAACAGCGTTGCTGCCAACTACACCGCCAATGTATTACTTGCTTCCGGTGCTTCACCTGCCATGATTGATAATCCTTATGAAGCAGAAAGCTTTACCAAAATTTCATCGGCTTTAAGCATTAATTTAGGTACACCGACTTCAGAGCAAATGCAAGCCATGCAAATCTCTGCCAAGACCGCACAGCTTAACAATATTCCTTGGGTACTTGATCCGGTAGGCTATGGCCCAATTTTAGCTTGGCGCAGTCAAATGACAGACGAGCTTTTACAATTCAAGCCAAGTGTTATTCGTGGTAATGCTTCAGAAATCAGTACGCTTGCAGGCAATCAAGTTCAATCTAAAGGTGTAGACAGCACTTTAAGTAGTGATCAAGCCTATCAACAAGCTGTTTCTCTCTTAAAACATGCAAGCTGTATCGCTATTTCTGGCGAGTCAGACTATATCTTGTCTCATGAAATAGATGCAGTGATTCAAGTAAACGGCGGAAGTCCTTTACAACCTAAAATTACTGCAACTGGCTGCGCTTTGGGTGCATTAATTGCTGCATATAGCGCCGTGACGACACCAACCATTGCAGCTCTTTCAGCTCATGTTCATTTTGCAATTGCAGGTAAACTTGCAGCAAATCAGGCGCAAACTATGGGAAGCTTTAGTAGCATCTTTATGGATTATATCCATATGTTAGATGACAACCTGATTGAACAATATGCAGATATCAAACTTTTAAACATACAGGCATAACCTAAGCTATGCCTGTATCATCCTAGACTCACTTTAAAAGTAAGTAAATGTCGGTAATAAGGTCGCACTCGTTCACTTCATGCACAAAGTTGTGATAGTGAAAGAAAACCGGATAATCCCCTGCTTCTTCTGGTTGCTCAGGTAACCAGTTTCTAAAGATGTAATAGACGCTATCTTTAATCTGGTCATGGCTACCAAAATGTCTTACGGTTGCATAACGCCCCGCAGGAATTTCACCTGTTTGTACGCCGTAACTATTTTCAGGTACCGCCTTTTCAATTGAACCTGCTATATCAAACCGAAACTCGTCAGCTGGTGTCTGATCGGGGTCAGCAAAAGGAATACCATAAGTTTTAGACTTAGTTACAGGCGATAAGCCAGTTTCTTTACGCCAAGCAATAAACTGCGCAGCAGTTTCCAAAACTTTATCGGGACTTCCTAAATGTGATAGATAGGCAATCTTTTCAGCAGGTCGCTCAACAATATTTACATTCATTTTTAGCTCACTTTTTGGAATCGTAAAAACAAACTTCTGGTGCCAAGATTCCCAGTCTGGTTTATCTCTAAAAGCCCGAGGAGTTTGATCAAATGAACGCTTAAATGCACGAGTAAATGCCTCGGGACTGTCAAACCCTGCTTGCAAGGCAATCTCAATAATTTTGAGATCGGGTTCAAAAGCCAATTGAAAAGAGGCCCGCTTTAAACGAGAAAGTTGGATAAATTTCATCACATTTAAACCAACGTGAATGGCAAAAATACGATGAAAATGAAACTTAGATAAGGCCGCAATCTGGCTCAACCGATCGACATCTAGGTCTTCATCTAAATGTCTTTGAATATAATCGCAAACCAGTTGCAGCTTTTGTGTATATACAGCCATACATTTATGTCTGTTCATTCGATAGCACTACTTTTACATAGTACTCATTGCTATTCTTGATCGAAATTGCGCTTTTTAGAGTTATACAACTTGCTTAAAATAATCGTCTCTTGGCATGTCGATAATCTCAACACACAATTGAATTTCTTTATTAAACTCTTGTGGTAGATATTTTTTGTTGCTGAGCGCCGCTAATAATTGCTCACCCACAAGCTGTTTTTGTTCAGCAGTTCTTCCCGACAAAATATAGGCTTTTACATGGATATAGGCTTGATCAACCCCTAAGCCAATCAGAAAAACCTCATCTCTACGCGCACGACTTTTAATGTCTTCTGGACTAAACAACTCTGTTTCAATCAACGTGGTATTAATTTCTTCAAGTAATTGTTTTGCATTTAGTCCAGTTAAGTTATCTGAATAATCAACTACAACGTGCGGCATAGCCACCTCAATTTATATAATAAGTCATTAAGCCCATTAAACTTTATTCAATAAATAATAAAGCTAATCGAACCTGATCATATCCCATTCGAGGGCTGGTTGCTTCAACAATTGGTCTTAGTTTGATCGAACCATCATCAGAAAAATGATCCGGATTTTGGCGTTTTTTCAACTTCTTATAAATTTTACGCACTTCTTCGACCACTTCTTCACCAGGATGGGCAACCGAAATATCTAGCTTTTGTTCTTTATGCAGTCGAGCCAAGTGATTAATAATGGTTGCAGGTGTTAGACCACGTTCATGTGCAATATCTTCAATTTCGTAGCCTTCTTCAAACAATGCACGAGTTTCGTCCAAAGTCGCTGAGGCGTAATTTTGCTTCTCGCCTCTCGCTAGTTTTTTCTCATTTCTTGAAATTTCAGTTTCATTTAAGGTTCCACCACAATGACGAATAAAGGCTTTATGTTGAGCCGTTAAATCGACATTAGCAAAATTATCTTCGGCTTCTTTAGAAAGTTCTTGAAAACGGCGATCAGCTTTTACAGCCAGACTATCTAACTCCAAAGCTTGTTCATTAAAACCTAATAATTTTAACCCTGTTAAAGACTTCAAACGTGAGAGCGCAACATAACCTTGCCCTTTTTCAAAGGTATGCATCAGGTTAATTTCGGCAGCTTCCAAAGTCATACCTTGGCTTTTATGAATGGTAATCGCCCATGCCAAACGAAGTGGAATTTGCTGGAAACTTGCAATGACTTTTCCTGCTTCATTTTCAATTGACCATGTTTCAGGCGCTACCAGCAAAGTTGTACCATCGGTTAATTTTACTTTTGGCAATAACCCATTTTCGTCATCTTCTTCAAAACCGATCACCTCACCTAAACTTCCGTTGATATAACCCATATCAAAGTTGTTTTTTACAAACATGACTTTGGCATGCTTTTTAAGTGTGAGTTCTTCCGGAGCACGAACTGAAGATTTCAAAGTTTCTAATAATTTTTCATTACCATCTAAAACCGCATTAAATTGATGTCCTTCATTATCAATTTCATTTAAGTGCTGATAATTGATATTGTCGACATCCATGTTATGCGTATAAAGACGAGTAAAGGTTTCGCCAATGTCATGAGTACGGGATTGATGCAAAGCTTGCAAATGCTCGGTTTGAATACTTTGCGCACGAATCGCATTTAATATCTTATTCAGAATTTCATCATCTTGGCGATGTTGTTCTGTTAAATAACATACCCGAAATTTGGCTTCGACCCATGCATCAGACATAAAACAGAACTTGTCACGATTGGCTTCACCATTACGGCCTACAGGTGGCAACTGGAAGAAATCTCCAGCTACAATCACTTGAATGCCACCGAATGCTTCATCACTTTCTTTAAAATATTTTAAAACCTGATTGACCAGATTAAGTTGCTTCGCATGGAGCATTGAGATTTCATCAATCACAAGAACTTGCGCGTTTTCAAGGTGTTCCTTGAGATATTTACGCTCTTTCATCCGTTTCAAGTCATCGTCAGTTAGATGATCTTTGATGCCAATACCAGCCCATGTATGAATTGTCATGCCATTCATATGCGTTGCAGCAATACCGGTAGATGCTGTAATCGCTACAGGTACTTTACGCGCTTTTAGGTAATGGATGTACTGATTGAGTGTATAGGTTTTCCCTGCACCAGCCGAACCGGTTAAAAAAACATTTTCACCTGCTTTTAGCAGTTTAAGTGCAGTTTCCTGTTTCATAATCTCATATGTACATCTTCAACAGCCCA
This sequence comes from Acinetobacter sp. AKBS16, assembly GCF_002899995.1. Lineage (NCBI taxonomy): Bacteria > Pseudomonadati > Pseudomonadota > Gammaproteobacteria > Moraxellales > Moraxellaceae > Acinetobacter > Acinetobacter sp. AKBS16. The sequence continues at coordinate 13,651 of NZ_POYH01000079.1, forward strand.
TAGCTTAACGATTTTCCCGAAAAATTTAAATGAATGAGCTAAACTTTCTATAAAAACAATATAAATCAATAACTAATATCAAGTCGGTATTTGGTAGGTTTTTGGTAGGTAGGAAAATAATCTACACATTACAATACTAAGGCCATGGTGAGGCTCACCTGTAATAACAAACAATGGATTTATGGAAAAAGGAATCACTCCATGGCTTTTAAAAATATTGCAGATCAAACAAACGGTTTTTATATTCCTTGCGTATCACTCTTTGGACCAGGATGTGCCAAAGAAATTGGAACAAAGGCGCAGAACCTCGGCGCAAAAAAAGCATTAATTGTGACCGATGAAGGGCTATTTAAATTTGGCGTTGCAGATCTTATCGCAAGCTATTTAACCGAAGCAGGCGTAGCGAGCCATATTTTCCCGGGCGCGGAACCTAACCCAACCGATATTAATGTCCACAACGGTGTGAATGCCTATAACGAAAATGGCTGTGACTTTATTGTGTCGTTAGGCGGTGGCTCATCTCATGACTGTGCAAAAGGGATTGGCTTAGTGACTGCAGGTGGTGGTCATATTCGTGACTACGAAGGCATCGATAAAAGTAAAGTCCCAATGACGCCATTAATTGCAGTCAATACAACGGCTGGTACGGCATCTGAAATGACTCGTTTCTGTATTATTACCAATACCGATACTCACGTAAAAATGGCTATCGTGGACTGGCGTTGTACTCCACTTATTGCGATCGATGACCCGAAACTCATGATTGCAAAACCAGCTGGTTTAACCGCTGCAACAGGTATGGATGCATTAACCCATGCAGTTGAAGCATATGTTTCTACAGCAGCAAACCCAATTACTGATGCGTGTGCAGAAAAAGCAATCACCATGATTAGTCAATGGTTACAACCCGCTGTCGCAAATGGTGAAAACATCGAAGCTCGTGATGCGATGAGCTATGCGCAGTACTTGGCTGGTATGGCATTTAACAATGCATCTTTAGGTTATGTTCATGCAATGGCACACCAGTTGGGCGGGTTCTACAACCTACCTCATGGTGTATGTAACGCAATCTTGCTACCACATGTTTGTGAATTTAACTTAATTGCTTGTCCAGATCGTTATGCAAAAATCGCAGAATTAATGGGTGTAAATACCCACGGTCTCACCGTAACAGAAGCTGCGTATGCTGCAATTGATGCCATTCGCAAACTGTCTTCTTCAATTGGTATCCCATCTGGCTTAACAGAACTTGGCGTAAAAACTGAGGACCTCGCGGTGATGGCCGAAAATGCTCAAAAAGATGCATGTATGCTGACCAACCCACGTAAAGCAAACCATGCACAAGTTGTGGAGATTTTCAAAGCAGCACTTTAATACTGATGTAACGCTATGTTCCTGTAGTAAGTCAAATCCCTCCGACCGTTGACTTACTTTTTGGGGAATACTTAGCTCCAGCGGTATTCCCTTTTTTTTAAAGCCTATACTCCAACCTTCTCTAAACCTGATTGACAATTTGCCCATTTCATTGAAGGATACTCAACATGACTTAATGACAATAGCTCGATAAAAATGAATACATCTACAGCTAAACACAATTATGCCCCAGATATTTTAGGTGCCGGCTATGAGCAGCTAACGCTCAACTTTCCAGATGATTATGAAGGTAAAGTTGTAGCCACCTTAGTTCGTAAAAAAGCCACTCAACCAACTCAAAAAGCGGTACTTTATATTCATGGTTTTTTAGATTATTTCTTTCAAACCGAAATGGCCGAGCAATTCAATGCCCATGGTTATGACTTCTATGCACTCGATTTAAGAAAATATGGCCGCTCAAAACTGCCTCATCAAATTTTCTATAATGTGCTCGATTTAAATGAATATGATGCCGAAATTACTCAAGCATTAGAGATTATTGGCCAAGAAAAACATACACAAGTTTTACTTGCAGGTCACTCAACAGGCGGCTTAACGGCAACGCTTTATGCTGCGCATCATCCTGATCATCCCCTCATTAAAGCACTCTGGGCGAATAGTCCGTTTTACGATTTTAATTTAAGCTTAGTCGAAAAGAAGTTTGGTATTCCAATGCTCAGTCGAGTAGGAAAATATCTGCCAAAAGTTAAATTTCCAAGCCAACTGAACAAATGGTACACCACCAGTCTTCATAAGCAGCTTAAAGGTGAATGGGATTTCAACCTCGATTGGAAACCAACCTCTGCCCCGACAGTTCAACTCAGCTTTGTACATGCAATTCATACTGCGCAAAAAGAAATTCACCGCGGTGTTAAATTGAATATTCCAGCCCTGATTATGCATTCGCACCAAACTAAAAACCCACGCAAATGGGGACCCGATGCAACTCAAAGCGATGTCATTTTAGACGTTAAAGACATTGCTAAATTTGGGAAAAAAATGAAAGGCGATGTCTCAGTTGTCTCTATTCACAATGGTTTACACGATTTAGTCCTTTCGGCCCAGCCAGTACGGGAACAAGTCTATCAGCAACTATTCCAATGGCTGGATCAAAAAGTCACCTAACTTAGCTTAGGTGAGTCAATATATTTCACTAGCAATTGATGCGCAGGATGTTCACTCGGTAATAACTCCATAAGACGTTCTACCGCATCGATTGCTTCAGGGAAATGAGCTAAATGCTTAAGTAATAAATCTGTTTCTTGTGTTTTAAAAATCGCATCACTTAAGCGCGACTCAAGGCAGTCACGCCATGCACACAGAAACGGACTTTCGGTTTTTGCCAGAAATACGCCTGTATAAAGCTGCAATGCAGAGGCGACATATCCAGCATCAAGCGCTTGTTCAGCTTGTAAAAAATCGGCCTCAACATGCACAAGTAACCGATATGGACGTGAACCAAGCAAACCTCCCAATATATCTCGCAATTGAGACATTTCAGCTTTAAGCGTACCCATGCTTACTTTACGCTCACCATAAAGTGCCTGATAGAGATGCTCTAAGGTTAAACCATGTGGACATAGTGCCAATATCGTTAAAATTTCAATTTGACGCGGCGTCAATAATAAACTTTTGCCGTTAAATTTGACTTGCGGCGTCGAAAATGCCCGGATGTGTAAGTGCTGACGCTGTTGTTCTAACAAGGCAGATTGAATAATGGAGGCACAACGCTCAGCGGCCAAAATAC
>NZ_POYH01000079.1:16881-18082 GCF_002899995.1 Acinetobacter sp. AKBS16
AGGTATTATGGTTTTTCCATGTGGTTGATAAATCTACCACACCCAAGGTTTGCTTTGAGTATGGATCGATAATGGGTGCTGCATAACAAACCCAATCGTGAATCGACTCCATATAATGTTCATTGGAAAAAACACAGCTTGATTGTTGAGTTTTTAAAGATAACGCCAATGCATTCGTACCTACAAATTCTTCACGCCATTGACCACCTTGTACAAAATGTACACGTTCAGCAGCACTCTGCATTTGAGCACTTGAGGCTGTCCAGATAATGGTACTACCGATGTCACCCACAGCAATGACCATAGAAGATTGCTCTGCAATATGACGTAAGTCATCAGCACACTGGCTTAGTGCCAGATCTAAAGCATTTTGTGAAGCAGATTTTCTTTCAAGTAGAGGTGCTGCAAATCGTTCTTTAGGAATCGCAGCAGAAGCTGATCGTTCCCACGAGCTTGCAATACTTTGGCCGAGTTTGGCAGCGTTCTGAGGAGAGAGACTATTTTGCGTGCGCAGTTGATCAATCAACATCCGTTGCTGCAATAAATCCTTTTTTGTGAACATTTGTAAATTCCTTATATATTCACATTTCTATTCCAACCTTTCTCCAACCTTCTTCTTTATATCCTAATTATACAAAGTACGAAAGTACTTACTGACAGGGTTCTTGTTAGTCTTTAGTCCTAAAAAAGCAAAGGAATATTTATATGCGCTATATCGATCCAAATCAACCAGGCTCAAAAGTTCAATTTAAATCACAATATGAAAATTTTATTGGCGGTGAATGGGTTGCACCTCTAAAGGGTGAATATTTTGATAATGTGTCACCAGTGGATGGAAAAGCTTTCACACGCATTCCACGCTCTAGTGCTGAAGATATTGAACTTGCTTTAGATGCAGCACACAAAGCGAAAGCTTCATGGAATAAATCTTCACCGACTACACGTTCTAATATACTTTTAAAAATTGCTGATCGTTTAGAAGCAAATCTTGAAATGCTTGCGGTTGCAGAAACTTGGGACAACGGTAAAGCAGTTCGTGAAACTTTGGCAGCTGACCTTCCACTTGCAATCGACCATTTCCGTTATTTCGCAGGATGTATTCGTGCTCAAGAAGGCGGCATCTCTGAAATTGATGAAGATACCATTGCCTACCATTTTCATGAACCACTAGGTGTGGTTGGTCAAATTATTCCATGGAACT